>JAGQWL010000359.1 GCA_020437385.1 Bacteroidota bacterium | reverse complement strand
GCGAACCGTGTCCCGTTCAGCAACAAGGTGATGGTCGAGGAAGTGCAGGTGTTGCGGATCGTCGATCAGATGCGCGCCGGCATGCCGAACGAGTTCATCGAGGCGCGACGGGTGCTGAGCCACCAGGCGAAAATCATTCGCAGCGCCCAGCTCGAAGCTGAAAAGATCCTCCAACGGGCGACCCAGCAAGCCGAGTACCTGCTCTCCCAGCACGGCCTGATGCTCGAAGCGCAGCAGCGCGCCGAGCGGATGCTCGAAGAAGCTCGCCTTTATCAATCGCGCGCGCAGAATGACATCGATCGCTACGGTCTGCAGCGATTGCAGGTGGTCGAAGAAGCGATTCGCGAATCAGCCCGGCTGATGACGGGCAGCGTCGATGAGGCACTCGCCAGCATTCAGGACGCCCGAGATCGCGTGCTCCCCGAAGAGGACGAGGACTAATCGATTTGGTCGGTCGCCGTGTCTCGCGCCTTAGGGATGTACACGCGACGCGAAATGTGCCGTAACGCTCATCCAGATGCATCCGCCAAACCGTAAACTTAAGTGAACGCGGCTAGCGGATGAACACACAAGGATGAAACTCAGATGGGACTGCTCGATCTCTTCAAACCGGCCATGGTGAAGCCAGACAAGGCGCTCGCCGGACGGGAAACCTACTCGTATTCAATTCCCGCCACGCATGCGGTACTTGGCACGCCGATCCAGCCACCGTTTCCTGACGGGCTCGAGGTCGCCTATTTCGGTCTCGGCTGTTTCTGGGGCGCGGAGCGCAAGTTCTGGCAAACGCCGGGCGTGTATTCGACCGCGGTCGGATACCAGGGTGGATTCACCCCCTACCCCACTTACAAGGAAACATGCACCGGCGATACCGGACACACCGAGGCTGTGATGGTCGTCTTCGATCCGAAGGTGATCAGTTACGAAGCGTTGCTGCAGCTGTTTTGGGAATCGCACGATCCGACCCAGGGGATGCGTCAGGGCTACGATGTCGGCACCCAGTACCGATCGGCCATCTACACGGTCGATGACGCCCAGCAGCAGTTGGCCGAATCGACGCGAGACGCGTATCAGGCGTCGCTGACCGACTCGGGGTACGGTACGATCACGACCGAAATTGCCCCGGCGGGTCCGTTCTACTACGCCGAGGACTACCACCAGCAATACCTCGAAAAGAACCCCAATGGTTATTGCGGAATCGGCGGCACCGGCGTCAGCTGCCCGATTGGACTCGGCGTTTCGAAGTCGTGACGGTTGCCGAGTCCGGCCCCTCTGATTCATACGTCGTTGGTGTCGACGGCTGCCCGGGAGGCTGGGTAGCCGTCGAACTGCGTGCGGACCAATGGGCAGCGCGTGTTTTCACAACCTTCGCTGAACTCGCGGAGTACCACGACGCGGCGGCGTGCATCGGTGTCGACATTCCGATCGGACTCGGGCAAGGCGGAGTTCGAGCCTGCGACACCGCAGCGCGCAAGATGATCAAACCGCGCGGTTCCTGCGTCTTCAATCCCCCGGATCCACGGATTCTCGATTGTTCAACGCACGCAGAGGCGATGAGCCTTCTGAGGGAACTCGGACTACCGGGAGTAAGCAAGCAGACCATGGCGATCCTGCCGAAGATTGCCGAGGTCGATGGTTACATGACTCCGGATCGGCAATCGCGAATCGTTGAAGTCCATCCGGAAGTTTCGTTCTGCGCACTCAACGACAATCATCCAATCCTGATCAAAAAGGCTCGAACCGCCGGATACGACATCCGTGCCGCCTTGCTCCGTGAAAAACTGGGGCTGACCATCGGAACACGTCGCGAAATGCGAGTCCAGGTAGAGCATGCAAAACCGGACGACGTTCTCGACGCGATCGTGGCCGCGTGGTCGGCCCGCCGCATGGTGAACGGAGTTGCCAAGAGACTTCCCGAAATCAGCGAGACGAATGCGGACGGACTACGCATGGAGATCGTCTACTAGTGTTTTGAGTGAAGCTTCCCAAATGTCTGCTTTTGAGCCTTGAACGGGACGTTTCCTCAACCATCGCCGGAACTCTCCAATTTCTTCAGTAGCAGAGCTTTTTAAGGGGCAAGATCCATAAAAGTCCCGACGCGCATCTGAAAAGCATGGTCACGCAAGACCGAATGACCGTCTGTACCAAACATAAATAGAGTCATCTCGCCTCATCTCGCTATAATTCTCTCAACGTGCTCGAAGTTTGAAGCACGGTAGTCCGCTGAAAGGAACTCGCCGATTGAACAATTGCCGCAAATGGCCATCGCAGGACCAAGTCGACCGGTCGAACCATATTGCTGTAATGGCGTTCATCGGACCGGCCGAACCGCTTAGCCACAACTCTGATTGTTTCGATGTTCAGTTTGATGCCGATCGTGAGCTAAGGCTAGCCCTTAACGGAGCG
>JAGQWL010000358.1 GCA_020437385.1 Bacteroidota bacterium | reverse complement strand
GACGAGGTCCTTGCTGTGAAAGATCGGTACCCCCGGGAAGTAGGCGAAGGATGATTGGACCAGGTAGAAGTCTTCGCCGGCGCGTGTGATGCTGGGGTCCGGATAAAAACCCGCGATAATCGGATTGTTGTACTCCGAGTCCGATGCGGGAAACTGGTCGTACACCGGATCCGAACCCGTGTACTCGAACCAGTCGAATTGCGGATCGGACGAGGGCTGCCTCGACGCGCCGGCGCAACCAGCGAGAATCAGGGTGAGGGTGAGCGTGAGAGAGAGTCGTTGGGTCGTCATGGCAGTCGCGCGATCGGAGACCGCGCGGAAACGAGGAAGAGAAGAAGATAAGAAGATAGGAGTGGGCCGAGCAGAAGGTTTGGTTGCGCTCGTCATCTTGCGACGCGACGCTCGGGCGTCTTGCGGCAACTCCAACGGGAACTCATCTGAAGGAATGAAGGAATGAGGGAATGAAAGAATGATGGAGCCTCGTCCGTTAGCGATCTGACAAGTGACAACTGACCTCTGACAGCTTCGTCTGGGATCTTACTTCCTCCTTTCCTCCGCTCCTACTTTCGGCTTTCCTCCCAGTCCACGACTCGTCACTCGGCGGTTCGGAAAGCTATTTGTCAGAGAGGCTTCAACACCAACCGCCCGTATGCGATAAACCCACACACTGCTGCCACGACGAGCCAGTAGGCGAGTTCACCGGCGCTTCCTTTTCCGGACGCGAGGTGTACGCCGCAGAAGAGGAGCATCTCTGCCGCGATGACGAGTGCGGCGATCGGTGCGGCCTTGCCTGCGGACTTGCTCACCGCGGGAATCAGCAACCCGATTACGCACAGGACTTCGACGATGATGAGTCCGATCCATCCGGCGTGCGGGATCGCGCTTAGCGAGGGAACGGTCGCTTCAGGGTTTGTTGTTTTCCAGACGGCGCCCATTGCAGTGTGGAGGGCGAGGAGGATTTGGAGGGTCCAGAGTAGGGGGTTCATGTCGCTTCGCGAAGTTGTCAGTTGTCAGTTGTCAGATCAGGGGGCGCCGTGGGACTGTGATAATTTTCCAGACTCTTAGACTCCCAGACTTCTTAGATTCATTTGTTCAACCGCGCTGTCATTGCACCGCGTCGAGAACAAGAATCAACCGTTCGCCCATCATTCGCCATCCGTAGCGGGCGCCGCCGAAGTTTCGTTTCTGTTCTTCGTTGAAGCCCGTCTGCACGAGAGTCAGCAGCGTGCCCGAATCAATCGGAGTCAGCGTGAAGGTGACGACAGTGTGCATGTCCGCCACGTCCCAGGAGTAGGAGAGTTTTCGCGGCGGATCGATTTCGATGAAGCGGCAGCCAACGACGCCGTCCCATCCGGGTTGCGGCGGCGCCATGAAGTTGAATGCCGCATCGTGTTCGAGCTCGAGGTCGATGACGGGCAGGAGCCATTGGCTCAACAATTCCGGGTCGGTGAGTGCACGCCACACCTTGGTGGGAGCGTGCGCGAGGTCGAACTTAAACTCGAGCGTTTCGGTCTGGCCCTTCGGCGTTTTATCGGCGAGCTTCATCTGGGTCGAGTTGAGGCGTCTGGTGCGTCAGGTGCGTCGTCAGGCATGCTATCGAGGAGGTCTTCGAGACGTTGCACATGTTCGGTCCAGAAGGCACGGTAGTAGGCGATCCAGTCGATGAGCGGCTTCAGTCCGCGCGGTTCGACGCGGTAGATAACCCGGCGACCGTCTTTCCGGCGGTCGACGAGTCCGGCATCTTTCAATACCGCAAGGTGTTGGGAGACTGCCGGTTGGGAGATCTGAAATCGTGACGTCAGGTCGTTGACGGCTGCCTCGCCTCGGGTCAGGGACTCGAAGATGGCGCGCCGACTTGGGTCGGCGAGGGCGGTGAAGATCCGGTCTTCGTTTCGGGGACGCTTGCGGGCTGCTGTTGGCATGGATTAAATATAAGTGATGGCTTATGTATTGTCAACCGGGAGGGAAAGTGATCAATAAGAAGTGAGCAGTTATCAGTGAGCAGTTATCAGTTGTGGGGCTGTGGGTAGTGGATGGAGCAAGTTGTCAGAAGTCAGTTGTCACTTGTCAGATGTCGCTTGATGGTGGGAAAGTCAGCGACGGTTGAGCGTGTTGTCATAACTTGAGTGGCAGCCTCACCTCCGTCCCCGAAAGGATGCCGACGACAGACGACCTTCCCTTCATCGACGAGCACAGCGTGCCGATCGACGCCGATTCCGGGATCGTATGGGACGCGCTGGTCCGTTCGTTTCGGCGCTCGTCGAACGGCGCAGCTCGATTCGCGCGGCTACTTGGCTGCGATCCGTTGGAACGGTCTGAGGCTTTCGACGGTCGGGTGGGAGAATCGGTACCGGGGTTCCGCGTCGCCTACGCGGATCGCGGGCGAACGCTCGCACTAACCGGTCGACATCGATTCGCGCGTTACGCGCTGACTTTCGAAATCCACGACGGTCGCCTCCGGGCGCTTACGCACGCCGCATTCCCGGGACTACGCGGTGCGATCTACAAGGCGGCGGTAATCCGAAGCGGCGCGCACTCCGTCGTCACACGCCGGATGCTGCGTCGAATTACTGCGACGACGTCGCGACGCACTCCGAGCTAGCTTGTACGACGGTGGTACCCGTGGTGCACTGCGCTCGGCCGTAGTCGGACCCCTATATCCCGGCAGGTGCTCCAAGCCAGTCCAGGACGGACTTCTTGTCAGGGACACCGCCCGAGTGAACCACCACTCCGTCCACGACAACACCCGGTGTTGCCAGCACGCCGTACTCCATGATCTCCTGCAGGTCCTCGACCTTGCTCAGTTCGACATCCGCGTGAGCAGAATCCGCACATT
>JAGQWL010000357.1 GCA_020437385.1 Bacteroidota bacterium | reverse complement strand
TTGCTTCGCGTTGAACGAACGAATGCAGCGAGTGGAACCGCCGGTTACGCTCCCGGTGCGCCACTGGCATCGGAGCGCGGCGGGTTTGTTGTGCCGCTTGGCGAACCGGGCGCCGTCGTGATGCTCCGCCGTGGAGATGGACGGTAGCGGAGGAAAGCAGTTGTCAGTTGACAGTTGTCACTTGTCAGATTGTCGTCCGGAGCCGCCGCGGTTTCGTCACGGCACATCAACCACCTTCGGGACCTACTAGGACCTAGTGGGCCCGTGGCATCAAACCGCAACGCCGTCCTATCGAAGAATCGTGGATTCGAAGAATCGTGGATCTCGCGGACGCGTTCTACTGAGGTCCCGCGCTCGACCAAACACTCGAGACCTAACAGGACGGTGTCATCGAACCGCGACGCCTTCCTATCTTCTTATCTTCCTATTTTCTTCGTTTCCGCATGATCGCGCTTCGCGATCATGCGATCATGCGATCAGCAGCGCAATCGCCAACGCTGCCGGAAGCGCCTGGATGTACAGAATCTTCCGACTCGCGGTCAACCCGCCGTAGACGCCTGCGACGACGATGCAGATCAGGAAGAACAGCTTCACCTCAAGGCCGGCCTCCCCCATCGACAGACCCCAGATGAGTCCGGCAGCAACGAAGCCGTTGTACAGTCCCTGATTCGCAGCGAGTACCTTTGATGCCGCGGCGGCTTCGCGCGAATGCCCGAACGCGCGCAGTCCGGCGGGTTTGTCCCACAAGAACATCTCCAGCACAAGGAAATAAGCGTGCAATGCTGCGACCAGTGCGATCAGGACGTTGGCGGCTGTGGACATGGGGAGTAACCTTGCGGGAGATTGGTCGAACTGAGATTGGAATGATAGAATGAGGGAATGAAAGAATGAAGGACGCTCGCTTCGCTCGCGTAGTGAGCAGTGGGTCGACTAAGTTGTCAGTTGTCAGTTGTCAGTTGTCAGTTGTCAGAATGCCGGTCTGGGTCTCCGGCTTCTGTGAAGCAAATCAGCTACCCTCTGGAAGTAGCCGGCAACTCGCTTTCATTCCTTCATTCTTTCATTCCCTCATTCATGAGCGCGTTCGCAGATCGCGCGATTCGGCGATCCACACCGTCCGCTGCGGGAACGGAATCTCAACACCTTCTCGCTCAAACGCCTCCTTGATCCAGAGCTTGAGTTCGCGATCGGCGCGGAATTGTTCGCCCGGCCTGACCGTAATGACCAGCTTGAGCATGATCGCTGAATCACCAAAGCCCATGATTGAAAGGACCTCCGGCTTCTCGTCGATGCAGAACTCCTTGTTGTCGTCGATCCACTTCTGACCGAGCTGTTCGAGGATCCCCATCACCTTCTGAATGTCGGTTCCATACGCAACGCCGATATCCACGATCGATCGCGTAAAACCGATGCTGGTGTTGCCGAAGATCCGCAGCTCACCGGCCGGTACCATCAGCAGCTCGCCGTCGAACTTTCGCACCTTGATCAGTCGCACACCGATGTGTTCGACAATTCCGAACGTTCCATTCACCGAGATTCTGTCTCCAACGGCCACCGTCCCATCGAAGAGCAGAAAGATGCCGGCGATGACGTCCTTCACCAGCGTCTGCGCGCCGAAACCGACCGCGAGGCTCGCCACGCCGGCCGTTGCGACCAGCGCGGTGATATCAATCTTCAACGCACTCAACACGGTGATCAGCGCCACGGGCCAGATAACGTATCGTGCCGTCGAGCGAATCAGTCCTTCGATCGTCAACGCTCGCTGCCTCCGCGGATCGAGCGGCGCAGCATCGAGATACCGCTTTGTCCACCGCGTCAGGATGCGGTCGACCAAGTAAATCAGGACCCGCGCACAAACCATTATCAGGACTACGCGGAGAAGGACAGCCGGCCACTGCTCGAACGTCTTGAGAGCCAGGAATCGCGAAATCGCGTCGCCGGTCATTGGAACGGCAGCGACAACGGAATCCGTCGGCGCGGTGCCTGTAGAATCGACTTGCTGCAGCATCTGGGATCGGATCAAGGGCAGAAAAGGCGCAATCGCTCGACGAAACACTTTATCTTGGGTGCACAGCCGACCTTCCGCCGACAGCCGTGTTTCCAGCGACGTGACCCGACAATTTACTTCCGCTGATCGCCGCGCGCGAGTCCGACGACAACTTTGCGTCGGCCGCGGGATGCACGTCATGGCAATCTTGACACTCACGCTGAGTGCCGTATTTCTGAGCGGATGCGGTGACAACGGTTCGGAGACTCCCTCCTCCGCGGCCGATTCATCCGCCGTGGTCGTTCCCCAGGATGGCGGGACCGAAGCATCAGTCGATTCGACGGCGCAGGCAATCCGAGAAGACCTCGCCGCCACGCTCGACAGCCTTGAGAAGCGACTGAAGGACCTCCGGGCAGACCTGAAACAGGAAACCAAACCATCCGATATTCCCGACCAGATCGGCAAGGGCCTTTCCAACATCGGCCTGCGGATTCTGATGGCGATGATCATTCTGCTGATCACCTACTACGTCATCAAGTTCGTCGTATGGATTCTGGGTTCGGTTGCGGAGCAGAGTGCCACGCGCCGCCTCTTCTTCAAGAAGCTGATTCCGATCACGCGAATCATCCTGTGGTCGATCTCGATCTACTACCTCTTCCGGGTCGTTTTCCGCCTCGACGAGCAGAGCCTCATCGTCGCCGGAGGAGCAATCGGCGTCGCCGTCGGCTTCGCCGCACAGGATGTGATCAAGAACATCTTCGGCGGAATCCTGATCATCCTCGACCAACCGTTTCAGGTTGGAGACCGCGTGCGGGTCGGCGGCACGTACGGCGAGGTTGTTTCGATCGGTCTGCGATCAACGCGCATCGTCACGCCGGATGACAATCTCGTTTCGGTCCCGAACACCCAGGTTGTTGACGGACAGGTCGCGAATGCCAACTCCGGCGCACTCGACTGCCAGGTGGTGACGGAGTTGTACCTGCCTGGCTGGGTAGATGTGGTGCGGGCAAAGGAGATCGCCTACTCGGCTGCCGCGACATCGCGGTACGTCTACCTGAACAAGCCGATTGTCGTGCTGATCAAGGACGAGTTCGACCACGCGTTCCTGACGAAGGTCGTCGTCAAAGCGTACGTACTCGACGCGCGGTACGAGAACCTGTTCGCCAGCGACGTAACGGAACGAGCGAAATCCGAGTACCTGAAGGAGGGCCTGCTGCAGCCGCTGTACCTTCGGCCGGCGCGCCCGGTGGAAGGAATGGACGAAGGAATGAAAGAATGAGGGAATGAAGGAATGAAGGACGCTCGCTTCGCTCGCGAAGTGAGCAGTGATAGGCAAAGTTGTCAGTTGTCAGTTGTCAGTTGCCAAATTAACGAACTGCCAACCCGGGGGACTAATCGGGAGTCGTCATGGGCCGCGGGACCTCCTAATCTTCCTATCTTCCTCGATTCCTCGTTTCCGCAGATCGGGAGATCCTGCGACCGGGTTTCCGCAGAATCGGGAGATCCTGCGACCGGGGCACTGCGAACCGCCCGACGATGTTGCAACTGTACGCCAGACAGTGCCGTAGCCTGCTTGCAAACTTGATCGAGGCCGAGTGATGAAACTGATACCGCTTTTTCCGCAGGCGCGGATCGCCGATCGTGAAACGCGCCGGCGGCGACTTGACGCGCTGCTTCCTCTGCTGCTGATGTTTTGTTCTTCGTCCGTCGTGTTGGCGCAGGCACCGTCGGATCCTCCGCTCGCGGCCGGGACGCGGGAGGTGACGGACCGCTACCTCGAGCTGACGTTCAATCAACAGTACGACGCGTTGCTGGATCTGTACACGGAAGACGCGGTCTTCTTTGATCCGACGGGCGACGTGTTCAAGCCGGATCAGCCCCACGAGCCCACGGTCGGAGGCGCCAGAATCGTCGCGCTGCAGAAGAGCTGGGGTATCGAGTCAACCGACTTCGACATCGATGCGGCCTTCACCGTTGGCGAGTACTCGTTGTACCGGGGTACGTTGAACACGCGATTTCGCGGTTCCGATCGGACGATTGCGATACCGCTGGTGATGGTTCTTCGCGTCGTCAACGGCCGCATTGTGCAGCGGGTGGATATCGGCGAGTACATCGAGTCGTTTGGTCTCGGTAATCGTTTTGACGCCGCCACCGCCGAGACCCGCGCGGTTGCCGATCGCTACCTTCGGGCCTACCTCGACGCCGACCTTGATGCACAGCGCAACGAACTCGACGCGAGCGTGCGCTTTCAGGACCAGACGGCGCAGCTCTTCGGACCGCCTTCCGGCCAATTGATCGAGGGTGCAGATACGCTCTTGAAGAGGCGCGCGATCACTTTCGCAAACGTCTCCGACTTCAATCTTGACGTCAGCGATTCGTTTGTATCGTGGCATCACGCGGTGTACATCGGCACGACAACGTACACGGTCGGGAGCGGGGCGTCGTACGCGCAGCCGGCCGTGTTCGTGATCGAGGTGCGCGACGGGAAGGTGACGCGCCACTGGGACTTCGTGGACTACACGGTTCGGTAGGTGTCGCTCGCTGCGCTCGCGAAGTTGTCAGTTGTCAGTTGTCAGACTGACCGTGGCGAGCCTCGCGGACTGTGATACTTCTCAGACTTCCTGGAGTCCGAGACTTCCTGGATTCCTTTCCACCCGGGCCACGATTCTACGATTCTACGATTCTACGATTCTACGATTCACGATTCACCCAACAACGTTGCCACCTCTCGCCCCCATCCATCCCAACACAGCCGCCGTCCAGCAATAAACGTCGTATGCTGGCGTTGTACCGAGAACCCGTCGGATCGAACTCGCCCCAACCCCCATGCTCAAGAGTTACCTGAAATCCGCCCTGCGCGCGCTCACGAAGCGCCCCGGCTACGCCTTTCTCAACATCGCCGGCCTCGCCATCGGCCTCGCCTGCTTCGGGCTCATCCTGATGTTCGTGCAGGACGAACTGAGCTATGACGCCCAGCACAAAGATGCGGATCGGATCTATCGCGTCGCGTTCATCGGCTATCCACCGGGCTCGGCGCCGGACCGGTTCGCCGTCACGAGTCCGCCGATCGGTCGCACCCTCCGCAGTGATTTTCCGGAAGTTGAATCAGTCGTGCGCATCAACCCGTTCACGACATCCGTCACCTACCGCGGCGAGAAGCAGTTTGATCAGGAATTCTGGTACGCCGAAGCGGATCTGTTCAACGTGTTCACACTTCCCGTCGTCAATGGACCGGATCAGGATCTGCTCGTTGCCCCTAACACGGCGGTGATCACCGAGTCGACAGCAAGGCGGATCTTCGGCAACACCGATCCCGTCGGGAAA
This sequence comes from Bacteroidota bacterium, assembly GCA_020437385.1. GTDB lineage: Bacteria > Bacteroidota > Rhodothermia > Rhodothermales > JABDKH01 > JAGQWL01. The sequence goes on along the minus strand of JAGQWL010000357.1, from coordinate 3,210 downwards.
ACGATCGCCATGAATGACACAAACATGGTGTCGATTCAGGCGGTGATTGCGGACTTCCCGTCGAACTCGCACTTCCGCACCGACTACATCCTGTCGTACGCGACGCTTCTCCAGAGACAACCCGAAGGCGAAAACTGGCTTTCCATGGGCGTGTACACGTACCTGAAGCTGCGCCCCGGCGTGAACGAACCGCAGTTCGCGACGAAGGTCGCGCCGATGATCAACGAGCGGTTCGCCGAGCAGATGCAGCAGATGGGTTTCGACTCCGAGCTCGTGCTCGAACCGCTGCGTTCCATATACCTCAAGTCGAAGTTCCGGGCGCAGATCGGCCCGACCGGCGACATGACGCAGGTGTGGGTCTTCTCCGCCATCGCCGTCTTCGTCCTGCTTCTCGCGTGCATCAACTTCACGAACCTCGCGACGGCTCGGTCGATGGAGCGGGCACGCGAAGTGGGCGTGCGGAAGGTTTCCGGATCCAGCCGCGGCGCGCTCGTCGTGCAGTTCCTGTCGGAATCCGTCGTGATGGCGCTCGTCGCGCTCGTCCTCGCGCTCGGTATCATGCTCCTCGCACTGCCGATGCTGAACACCATCTCCGGCAAAACCATGAGTTGGTCGTCGATCTTCGAGCTGCCGCGGATCGGGACGCTGTTTGTTGTTGCCGTCGGCAGCGGACTCCTCGCCGGACTCTACCCGGCCGTCGTCATGTCGGGGATGAAGAGCGTGTCGGTGCTGAAGGGGTCGTTCCACGCGAGTCCGCGTGGCGCGCTGCTGCGGAAGGGGCTCGTCGCGTTGCAGTTCACCGTTTCGATCGGGCTGATTGCGGGCACCGGCATCGTTGCGAATCAGCTCAAGTTCATGCGCTCGCAGTCGCTCGGGTTTGATCAGCAGCACGTGCTGGTGATCGAGACGCCGCCGCTTCCGCGCGAGACGCGTGCCGCGCAGGTCGAAACGATGAAGGCGGAGTTTGCGGCGCTGCCCGGGGTTGCGAGCACGTCGGTATCCAATTCGATTCCGGGCCGCGGAACCGGCAAGTTTCTGTTCGGCGCGGAGGGCGTGCCCGAGGACGAAGTGAAGAGCGCGCAGGACGTGCTCGTCGATGACAATTACTTCGCCAACCTCGGCATTCCCATCGTGGCGGGCCGCTCTTTTTCGGCGGATTTTCCGACGGATCCGGATGAGTCCATCGTGATCAACGAGACGATGGTGCGATATCTGAATTGGGGTACACCTCAGGACGCGCTTGGTAAAACGATTGAGTTCGGAGGCGGTGATGCGAACGTGACGGTTATCGGCGTTGCTGCGGATCACCATCACAACTCGCTGAAGGAAGTGATCGAGCCGATGATGTTCCGAACGAGCCCTGCCGTTGCTGGTTACCTCGTGCTGCACCTCGACGCAGGCGATCCCGCGCGCGCGATCACGCAGGCCCAGACGCTTTTCGAAAAGCTTTACGCGACCGCGCCGTTCAACTACTTCTTTCTCGACCAGGATTACAACCGACAGTACCTTGCGGAGGATCGGCTGATGAAGATCCTGACGATCTTCGCCGGTCTCGCGATCCTTGTTGCGTGTCTCGGACTGATCGGCCTTGCCGCGTTCACCGCCCAGCAGCGGACGAAAGAAGTGGGTGTGCGGAAGGTGCTCGGTGCCTCGGCGCCCGGACTGATGGCGTTGCTTTCGAAGGAGTTCGCCGTGCTCGTCGGCGTCGGACTCGTACTGGCAATCCCGATCACGTTCTGGGGGATGCACAAGTGGTTGGCTTCGTTTCCGTACAGTGCGGGGATCAGTCCGTTGCAGTTCCTGTGGGCGGGGCTGGCAGCGATGGCGATTGCGCTGCTGTCCGTCAGTTACCAGGCGTGGAAGACGGCGATGGCGGATCCGGTTGTTTCGTTGAGGTACGAATAGCTTGATCGGGCGATCTTTGATCGCCGATCAAGCTTCGTGGCGGTCTGAGTCCGCTTCCATTCGCCAGAAATCGGATGGTCGTATTATCGCGATGCCTTCATAGCGAGACAAGTCCAGGAGATCTTTGTCGCCTGAGATCAGCGGGTCCGCATTGCCTGCAACGGCAGTTGCCAGTATCCAGTCGTCATCCCCGTCACGGCAAACCTGGGACGGGAGAGCCTTCGGCTTAACGATAGTCAGCTCTCGACGGAGCAATCGGACCGCCGAACGGGCGCCACTCTTTGAGACACCGAATTTCGATACCAGCGTGTTGCGAAATTCATCAAGGATAAACGCTGACGCAACTATCGAGTGGTGCCGGATCAGGTGTTCCAGCAGATCGTGCGATTGGCCGCGCGCGATGAACGCTGCGATCAGCACGTTCGTGTCCAGTGTTACGATCACGAGACCTGATCAAAAACGTCTTCATCCGTGAAAACCCCATGCGCCTGTCCACGAACCATCATGCTGGAGCGAAGCTTTCGGAATCGACGTATAAAAAGGAATTCGCGCAGCGCCTGGCGCACGAGGTCGCTGCGGGACAGACCCTCCTCGCGGACCGCCTCGTCCAGTTCATTCTTTATTTCTTCGGGGACGCTGATCGAGATTGTTTCGCGCATGGCTTCATCGGAATGAGTGCTGTGTTGATTTGTAACACAGGGTCTGTTGGAAGGTTGCATCTTCATTGCTGGATGGTTCGTTTCGGCCGCAAGTATCGTATTTCCGGTCATTCGCTACAGGGATGCGAACCACGGATTTGTCACAGATCGGCGCGGTTGGGCATCGAATCGGTTGATGTTGAGGACGGTTTCGGCTGATCCGCATCGGCTTTCTGAACGCCTCCATGTGCAGCGGTTGCGACGTTTGTGGACTGTCAATCGGTGTGATCGCGAATCGACAATCGCATACTGCTGGATGGATCATTTCCGAAGTACTACGTTTGGGGCAACTGTAGCTGAGATACGCTTTCTTGAACGCGAATGCTCGTAAATCCGCAGTTTTGCATAGACCGAACCTAAAGTGGCCGTGCAGCCGAATGGAACCTGCTGCTGTCGTGCCCGTGCAGCAGACCGCTGTCGCCGCTGATTCGTAGTATGGGACGCGATGTGCTGCTCCCAGAGTGCCTGTTCCAATGATTAGACTGCTTGCCGACTAGAAACCAGTCTGTATCAGAAGCAATGCCCTTCTATTCTCGAGCTGAGTTCGATTGCTCCAGCGATAACGTCGCCGCTACGGTAAGCGGCTTGCTTGAGTTGCTTCCCTTTG
>JAGQWL010000356.1 GCA_020437385.1 Bacteroidota bacterium | reverse complement strand
CGACGAGTTCGGTCTCTTCCAACTCACGACCGAATTCAAAGGGGTTTTTCATTTCCAGATGCTCAAATTAGCTGAAATGCAGCAATTTTGAACGATTTCTCTTATGCCAGTTGACGTTATGCTAATCAACATAATTGGTTCCAGCGTAATCGTGGAGAGGCTGCTGAATCCAGATACTACAAGGCCCGAAGTGACGGTTGCAGCTCGATTCCCGACAAATTCTCCTGCACTCCACGCTCGCAAGCAGTGATTAAGTGGGCAGGATGCTCCAGGTGTATTCTCTCGTCGCACCTGAATCCAACCACAATCGGCTACCGCTGTGATTGCACTAATTGAGTTTGTTTTCGTCCTCGCATTGAACCCCGTTCTGCGCCGCGTTGCGCAAAGGGTCCTCCTATCGGCCCTGAATGCCGCATTGCTGAGCGGCGTCCCGCTGCACGCATTCGCCCAGCAATCGGAAAAAGACGACGCCGATCGCACCATCGCGATCAACTCTGCGCTGAACCACGACCTGCTCGACCACAACTACAACCTGCGAAAGGTCGACATTCTGCTCGACGCACGGAGCTCCGATCGGATGGATTCCGGCCACCTCTTTTTCGGCGCTTCGCTCATCGGCATTATGGACTTTCAGCGCTCCAATCGAAACTCCAAGTTCAGCTACCTGATGCGCCACCCGACGCCGAACAATCAGATCGGCAAGTCCGCGTCGGAAGCCGTACTGCATTCAGCCCAGCTCATGGTTGCCGGATCCGTTCTGGATTGGCTCACGGTGTATTCGGAGGTCCTTTACGATCCCGAGCAGAGCTTCGGTGCCGGCACCATCACGACGCTGACCCGCAATCAGCTTCAGCTTCGAAAGGGCTACTTGCTGCTTGGCAACCTGAGCCGGTTTCCACTCTACGGAGCGCTCGGGAAGATGGACGTCAACTTCGGCGAGACCGGATCGGTGAGCCCGTTTACCAACTCAACCATGTGGCATGCCTTCGGCGGACTCGGCTACGGTGCTCTTGCGGGTATGACGATCGGCGGACTCAACGCATCCTTCACGGCCGTCCAGGGAGGTGCGCAGTTTCGGTCGCTCAATGTGCCCGTCGATTCAACGGTTGTGCCATCTCGCCTGAACAATTTTGTGGCGGACGCCAACTACACGTTGACTGCCGGCGAAAGCGGTTCGTTCAAGCTGGGCGCTTCGTACGTTCGCGGGACCTCCTACTGCCAGGGTTTTCCGGTTGTGCATTTTGAACCTTGCGACAAATCGAATCCAGCGGCAACGGCCTACGCGGATCTACGGGCATTTGATCGGATTCTGGTGAAGGCGGCGTACGCGCGCACTCGTGATGTCTGGCCGGGAACGTTCAATCCGAATCCACCGCTGAATGAGTTTGCGGCGTCGAATGTCTCTTCGCTCAGTTTGGGCGCCAGCATCGCCGTCCGCGAGACGGATCTCGTGCGCCTTGCGATCTCGGGTGAGTTCTCGAACTTTGTCGCCGGACCTGAGGGCGCTCCGTGGGAGCGACAGGATCAGTGGGTTGCCGGATTGTGCGCGACGCTCAAGTCCTCGTCGCGCCTGTTCCTGGAAGCGTTCCGCACGACTGGCTACGCACCGCTGAACTTCGTTTCAGGCGGAAACCTGCCTGATCCCGGCGCTACGCACAGCGACGCAGGCGCGAGGAGCTTCGGTATTGTACTCGGTGCTCAGGTGACACTGTAGCGCAATCATGATTGCGCGCTGAGTCGACGAAGATGCTGCGCGGGGCGGCATCCTGCTTTCCTACTCTCATACGCTCGTATTATTTGTCCAGGTCACGACTCCACGATTCGACGATGGCACGATTCGACGATGGCGCGATTCGACGATTGCGCGATTCCACGATTCCACGATTGGTTTCCGCGACACTATTCTGGCCTCACCGACACGTCTCCGCTCACTGCATCAAATTGCGAACTCGCTCGTAGTAGCGGGCGGTTTCCGGGCGATGGTCGGATCGCGTGGGTCACCGGTCGACAGTGACGATTGACAGTCTCGAGTAGGGTAGATGAACAGTTCGACGATTCTCTCTTTGTTTGCGGGTATGGGTGCGCTGAAGTCGAATCCGCTTCGCACAGTACTCTCCACACTTGGCGTTATCATCGGAGTTGCGGCGCTTGTCGCGATTTTGTCCATCGGGGACAGTCTCGAACAGTTCTCTCGGGACCAGATCATGGAAACCACGGATCTGCAGACGATCAACCTCACGTCGCGAACGGAAGAGGTGGTCGACGGCGTCCGCGTCAAACTGACCGAGCCGGTTCGGTTTTCGTCGGAGGACTTTCGGTCACTGGCCGAGCTGGTTGAGCCGAAGGCAACAGTTGTACCAGCCACGATGGCCTCGGTCCGTGTGACGCAGCCGGGCGACTCGGCAACAGCGGTCGCCATTCTTTCTCGCACAACGCCCGACGCTATTGCGCTGATGCGAAATGCGAAAGTGCTGCACGGCACGTTCCTGACCGATAGTACTGCCGGCAATGAAGTTGTCGTGACTGCCAACATAGGTCGCAAGTTTTCGAATACCGACGGCTCGGCAGACATCACAGGAGAGACACTCACCATCGACTCGCTGAGCTACAAGGTCATCGGCGTTGTTGATGCGGGCGCCGGACCACCGCGGGTTGTCGCGCAAATCCTCGAGGGGGGTGTCTTTGTTCCATCCGACAAGTATCCGCTTTTTACGATCCACGCCGAGCGCGTTGAGGATGTCACCCCGGTAGTCGATCAGATGAAGGAATGGATCACGAATCGGTTCGGCGATACGGACACCGAGAAGCGATTTGTGATCGCCGTCTCCAGTCAGCGGCTTGAGCAGGTTTCGCGGGGAATGCGTGTCTTCAAGCTCGCGCTCGGAGCGATCGCGGCAATCTCGCTGCTCGTCGGCGGCATCGGTATCATGAATGTACTGCTGGCATCCGTCGCTGAACGTACACGCGAGATCGGCGTGCGAAAGGCGGCCGGGGCAAGGCGGGCGGACATCCTCTTTCAGTTTCTAGCCGAATCCGTCAGCATTACCGGCTTCGGTGCCGTACTCGGCGTCGTTATCGGCGTAGCCGCTTCGGCCGGAATCATGTTCGCCATCCGAACACTGACCGAAGCGACCGTCGGGTTCGCCTATACGTGGACGTCCATTTTGCTGGCGGCGATCCTCGCGATCATCATCGGTCTCGTATTCGGGATGTTTCCCGCCGTTCGAGCATCGCGCCTGTCACCGGTCGATGCAATGCGCAACGAGTAACGACGCTGATCCAAGGGCAGGGTCAGCAAGCAGCCTACCGGGTTCCTGAAACGTCCGATGGCGCGTCGCCTTCCGTCTGACCGTCCGCAACCTCGACATCACCGAGGCTCACAAAAAGCTCCGGTCGCTGACGCCGCAGCGATTCAGCCGCACCCGGCGTGACCTGCGTCTGCCAGAGATACACGCTGCGAAGCTCCGGCATCGCGGCGATAGAAGGGAGCGATGCGTCTGACACAGCAGTGCCGTACAGGTTCAGGTACTCGAGGAACGCGGCGGATCTGAGGTTGTCGACGGTCGCATCGGTGACCGCTGTTTTCTCCAGGTGGATCCGCGTGATGTGCGGAAACTGCGAAAGAACGGCAGCGGCGTTGTCGTCCAACTGCGAGCGCCCACCGTCGAAGCTGGCGATCTGCTGTGCAAGAGGATCGAGCAGCGCAGAATGTTCGGCTGTCAGGCACGCATCGAGACTCCGGCAACGCACATCAACAAAGGGCTGATCCGCAGCGACGAGCGTCACGGCGAGTCCGCCGAGGTTCGCGGCGGCGATAGCAGCCGAGTCCGCCTTCGGCACGTCGAGGGCATAGATTCCACGCGGGATGTCGTCCAGGCCCATGTTCTCGAAGAGCGTTGCGATGACCGGTGTCTGCTCGGCATCCGCGACCGTCTCGTCGAAGGACGCGCCCTGGTCGATCCACCACCGGATCAGCTCCGCCTCGGCAACGGTGATCTGCGGACGATCGGAAGGCGGCATGTGATCGGGATGATCCGTCGGCATCCAGATATACTTGATCAGGTCGCTGTTTTCGGATCGACCAGCGCGGATCACCGGCCCGTCTTCGCTGCCGGCTTCGATACCTTCGCGCGAATCGAGCGCCAGACCGCCCTTCGCATTGGCGGCGCCGTGACACGAAACACAACGACTCGCAAAAACGGGCGCAATCAGCGCCTCGTAAACGGACTGCTCCTCGGGATCCGAGATCGACGTTCGGCGGATGTCCTCCTTTGGTACGAGTCCGGCAATCCTCCGCAAACCGTCCGGAGCGTGCCGTGTGAGGTACCCTTCGCCATGCGTTAACGTGCCGCCGAGATGACCCGCCGCCGTGATCACCACCAGCAACACCACAGGAGCGGCAAGCCCTACGAGAGAGGGGCGCGATGACAGTGTTGACGGTGTTGACGGGGTTGACGGGGACAGTGTTGACGGTGTTGACGGGGTTGACAGAGGAGACGCTGATCCAACGGTCGATCTCGAAGCCGCTTGAGCTGCGGAAGCCGTCGAGCCGCGCCTCGTACGCACAAACCAGAGCCCGCCGCCGATGAGGGCACTCGCCAGACCGAGTCGTCCGTGCCAGGTCAGCAGATCCTGCGAGTACCCGCCGCGGGACAGAAGCAGCCCCGCAACAACGGCGGCAGCTCCCGCAATTGCGCCGATCAGGTACAACAGGCTGATCGCGTCGCGGTAACGTGTGAGTCGCGAGTTAATACGCGACAGGATGTCGCCCAGGGCCGCGATCAGCAGCAACGCGATGGGGAAGTGCACAACGGTTGGGTGAAAGCGACCGATAAACAACCCGCCGTCCGTTGCACTCCCGTGCACGTCAAAGAAGATGTAATAAAGCGTCAGGCCGAGCAATCCGGCCGCCACAATCCATCGGCTCATCTTTTCTCCGTCTGCTTCGTCGCACTCGAACCCGCGAGTGCCGTTGGTTTCCGTAATCGATTGCCGTCAACCTGTCGGCTTCAAGCCAGAACCTCCCGCACAACCTCTCCCGAAACGTCCGTCAGTCGGAAGTTGCGACCCTGGAATTCGTACGTCAACTTCTCGTGATCGAATCCGAGTGTGTGCAGGATCGTTGCCTGCAGGTCGTGAACGTGAACACTG
>JAGQWL010000355.1 GCA_020437385.1 Bacteroidota bacterium | reverse complement strand
GATGCGGACCGCTGCCGTGTTCATGGCCGAGGCGCTGATCGCCCGGAAGAATCATTACTGTGTCCGCTGATTGCCCGCCACGACTAACCAGCAATGGTGCATCCGTGTCGTAAAGTCCGATCGTGTTCGTCATCATCTGAGAGGGCCATAGCGTTGCGACGAAATCACCTGCCTTAGTGCATCGGAGCTGATACGGGCGCAGGCCGTTCGGTAGAACGTTCGCTGTCTCCAGAAAACTACCGTCCGGCGAGTAGGACGATTGTTTCCACGACAGGTCGTATACGTCGAACTGATGCGGGTGGCATTCCATTATGGCCCGGATGTATTCGTACTCACCCGGACCCTGGCCTTCGCGGCCGTGGCGAAAGAGAAATTTGCCGGTGGCGTCAAAGACGCGAACTTCGGTTTCATCCGCGGCAACAATCCGACCATCAGGCAGACGAAGTGCACCGCCAATTCGCTTGAACAGTTCGCCGCTATGGCCGTCGAGAGATCCGATCGCAAGAACCGGCGTATCGCTAATTCGCCATCGCGTCTCGTCGGTCCACTGGGCGACCGGGTTTGTAACGATGGTCACGCCTGAACTATCGGTAATACTCGGAGCGGCTGTGGCCGACGGGTCATTCCGCCCGGAGTTCCGACAGGAATTAGCTCCGGCAATCAGGATGAACAAAACCAGTGGGAGGAATTTCATTTAATCGTGGTTGACGTAGGACGCCGCATTCAGACGGCGGATAGTGGATGCGGGCGAGCAAGGAATCCGATCCGCCAATGAGGCAACTCGACGTGCGCGTAGGCGAGCCTCACCTCCCCGTGTACGTCACCATCCCGGCTCTCATCGAACTACTGCCCGTCACCCGATAGAGATACTGACCCTTTGCGACGCCGGTCGGTGCAAAGTCAAAGCGGTGCTCGAGGCCGGCCTGCAGCTCCCCATCGTGCAGAACGGCAACGCGCCGGCCAAGTGTATCAAACACCTCGACGACGACCCGCCCGGCATCGGGCGGCGTCACCCGAATTGTAACTGACTCGCTGAACGGATTCGGATAAGCATCGACCTGCATCTGCAGGTCCAGCAATTCGGGCTTTTCGGTCGCAATGCTGGTCACGTCAAGTAGATGGCGACGCGGCGTAATCGAAATGCCGTCGCGACTGAAGCGCGCGATAGCGTCCGCCACCGTTGCATTCTGAATCTGCCACACCTCGTCCTGGCCCCCGATTGTTTCGTGCGAATCCAGGACATCGGCACCCAATGCCAGCTTGAAGGATGCAAGCGAGTCAGCGTTTGCGGAATCGGCGATGAATACATCAACGCGGCCGCCGACAAACTGCGCTGCATTTACATCCACCGAATCCGTCAGGTGGGCGAACTTCGCGGCTAGCCGATGCGTGCCTTCGAAGGCCGGCAAGCCAATGTCGGGGGGACGAAGCGTGAACGTCCACGTCCGCCAGGACTGCGGCGGAAACGTGAGAGGCTGCACCATGAGAATGCACGCCGGGTACCCGATGTCGATTCCGTCGAATACAATGGTCGGCTCGTTGCACGGCGTCTCCCAGACGTAGGTCTGAGAATCCGGATTCGTGACTTTCAACGTGAGCACAATTGTCTCGCCGGACTCGTACGCGGTTTTGTCCGTCCAGACCTCTGCGACCCCTTGTGCGAGAACCGTAGTACTGAACAATGGCGCCATGACAAACAGCGCGGTCCATATCGAAAGCTGTGGTGATCGATTCATGGCATCGTACGATGATTGCGGAAGAGCACAGCGTCCACCCGGAAGGTCGTCCGGCGAACTTGAACTGTCAATGCAATTCGGCGAATTCAGAACGATGTGGAAGTGAAGAATCGCGATTTATCAATGCGGTGTTGCGTTTCTGCAACATCAACATCGATTCCCCGCCGACATTCGCTGGGGGTTATGTCTGGAGTCGCGTATCGATCGGCAGTGTCGCGTCAGAACCGTTCGTCAATAGGCAACGGCTGTGACGCTCCCTTCGAGATGCGCACGAAATCCGGATGACCCGGGTTCAGCAGATAGTTCCACTCCTCCGGCACAACAACAGACGGTACGCGAAGCACGGCCGACGATTGCCGTTCCAGCCAGCCATCACCGACGCGCTGCGACACATCGGTATATGGAATCGCGTCCCACCCGCGCGGGAGTTTCGAGTGATCCAGGGTCTCAACCATCCGGGCGTCAAACTCAACGCGCATGCAAACCTGCCGGCGCAGCCGGCTGCGGCTGTTCACGCGGACGAGCTGTTCGAGGATCGCCAGGGACTGCGATCCGGCGCAATACACCACGCGCCTCCCGGTGCTGTTAAATCGTCCGCCGAACTTCTCCGCCCCCACCCCATCGAATGCCGTTCCCGCGTAGTCGCGATCGGTGATCTGCCAGGCCGTGATGATCGCTGGCTCCTGCTTTCGACTACGCGGCAATTCCGTGACGGATCTGTTCGAGGAGGCGCGTGACGATTGCCGCGCCCGGTTCGGTGCGTGCGACATCCAGCGGCGTCTTTCCCGCCAGCGACGTGTTCGGCTCCTTCATCCAATCGCGGGCGTCGTCTTCTGAGCCGAGCACTTCGGATGCGAGATTCACCAGCCGCAGAATCCTGTAGACGCGCTCCGATTCATCTGGCGGCAGGAGCTTCTGGTTCCTGCGGCGTGCCAGCGTTCGTGTCGAGATCTGGACAGCTCGCCCCAGCTCGGGTGCCGACAAGTCGAGGCTGTCCTGAACATCCGTGAGCCAATGCACGGCGAGGCCTTCCGAAATTCGCTCGGAGGCCTCCCATTCGTTCCACCGATAAATGACCGGGGTTCGCTTCTCGTTGTTCATGGTTTCAACCTTCTATTCCTTTTGCGGGTTGCGCCACTTGGCCCATACTATTGTGCCATATGGCTGATATCGACAAATCCTCCCATTTGTTTCATCGTTTGAGAGATGACCACCGATTTCGTCAATTTGGCCGATTCGGGCTAACACAAGGTGCGTTTCTCGACGGATTTGTAACCAGCACTTGGACCGCCCGACACCACCAACAGGTCCTCGGGCACAAGACCGTACATCAGCGCGTCTCGCACCTCGCCGTTGATCGTCAGCCGATTTCTGCCGCCGTCGTCAATCTGCTTTCTCGGAACCAAACTGAAGGCGAGGCATTAGTTTAACTTAAGTTAAACATTCGAGTCGCCGAACTATCCAGGATCTAGTGCCATGGCCCGTGACGTTGCCCCGTCCAGGGTGCTTGAGCGGTACGAAACGAAACCAATACATCGAGAGCAAGCGCCATGAAGCAGAAAACGACTATCCGCCGGATCGGTGGATCACTCGGCGTCATCCTGCCAAAGTCCGTCGCGTACGAGATGTCACTGGAAGAGGGCGACGAACTCTTCATCACCACAAGCCCTGACGCCATCAATCTCTCTCCCTTCGACCCCGACTTTGCGGATTCGATGGAAGACGCGCGTGAGTTCATGCGCTCACATCGGAACGCCTTCCGGGAGTTGGCCAAATGACCGCGCGGAGAAAGGAGCCGGTTTGGCTTACGTCCGTCCAAATCCGAATGCTGCACGCTCAGTCGCTGAATCTGTTTGGCGGCCTCGCGGGAATCAGGGACGTCGGACTTCTGGAGAGTGCGCTGGACAGACCCCGGAACAAGTGGGAGTACGAGGACCAGCCGAGCCTGTTCGAACTTGCGGCGGCATACGCGTTCGGTATTGCCCGAAACCACGCCTTCAACGACGGAAACAAGCGGACTGCCCTGTTGTCGATCCGCGCATTCCTTTTTCGGAACGGGTTCACGTTCTCGCCGGATGAAATCGAAACGGTGGCCATGATCGAGGGACTCGCTGCCGGTACAGTGGACGAGACGGCGCTCGCAAAGTGGATCGAGGGCAACGTCAACGAGCGATCGTGACATCGGCGACTTAAGATCTTCCGCTACCACCGCAGCGACATACACGAAAGTCCCGCGTCGATCTTGCCGATCTCCGTCGTCTTGAGCGGGACGACGTCGTAACCCAGACCGGACAGCAGCTCGATCGACTTCGGATAGTCGCTCCCAACCAGCACCACGTCGTTCACGCGCAACGCGTTCGCGGCTGCCTCTTCGCCATCCGGAACCAGTACTGTCTTCATCCCCGCAAACACATCGCTCCTTGCCAGCCGCTTCGTGACGAACACCGTCTCGTCGTCGAGCAGCGAACAGTCCGTCTTGAAGTGAAGTACATCCGCAGGGGTCTGCACGATCTCGCCGACGCGCCCCAGCTCTTTCAGGCAAGCAATCAATTCCCGCGCGCCCGCTTCATCTGTTCTTGCGGATAGTCCGACCAGAACCCTGTCCGGCGTAACGAGCACGTCCCCGCCCTCGGCGAACACCGGTGCCGGCAGCTCGAGCACGCGATCAAATCGGCTGCGGAGTTCGTCCGCAATTTCGTCGACCTCGCCCCGCCGACTCGGAGCGCCGGGCCTCAACAGGATCGCGCCTTCCGGAAAGACCAGCGCTGGATCTTCGACGAAGACGGAATCCGGATACGCGTCGAGCGGCGGGAGAACCGACACCTCAACATCCGCCCGAATCAGCGCCAGGACGTAAGCGCCGTGCTCTTCCAACAACGCATCGTAGATCGGGTCGCCGCGATCCTCAGCGCGGAGCCCGCCAACAACAGATGGCGCAGGCTGACGGACGATCGCCCGTCGGAACATGAAAACAGATTTCGGTTGAGGCATCGAGAGGCTTCTTCAGCAACGGTGACGAAGGTAGATCTACAGG
>JAGQWL010000354.1 GCA_020437385.1 Bacteroidota bacterium | reverse complement strand
TCCATCGACGCCATCAGACTGGCAACGCGCGCCTATGAAGCAGCGGCCCAGCTTGATCCGTCCAACACGCGCGACGCACTGCGGCTTGAGGCAGATCTCAGGGCGCAACTTCAACATCTGGAGCCAAAGGAAGGCACCCTGACCGCGGCAGTCGAATCAATGCCCCGAAACGTTGAGCCATTGCTCGATCTGGCGGTTCTTCGACTCGCACAGGATCAGATCAAAGAAGCGGACAAGCTGGTTCGCAAGGCGTCCGCCGTCGAAGACACGACTACGGTCCAGGAGATTAGTCGCCTAGCCGATCTGGTAGCCTACTCCTACGAACTCGACGCCTACCTGCAGGCGGTAGCCGACCTGGATAGTGCCCGGGTGTTCAACGCCGACGGTCGCTATGGTGAGGCTATTGTCCTGTATCGGAAGCTGTTGCGAGACCACCCGGACAGCAAGATTCTATTGTCCGAAACGTCCGCCGTTTATGCCAACGCGGGTGACTACTTTTCGGCCCTGAAATACCTCGACGAAGGGACGACAGAGATGACAACGCGCGAACGGCTGTTATCCCGAAGCGCGTTGCTGCTTCGTGCCGGACTCCTGTCTGAAGCGACCGAGGAACTTGTCACGTATTACAGCAGAAATCGTGACGACTCGGCCGTCTCAGAACAACTTGAGAAACTGTACCCCCGCCTTTCACGATTTCCACATGCACGGCGAATGGTTGAATCGGTGCGACCGGACCTGAAGCCGGAGGAGGATGCCGTCAGCCCGCGAGGAATTGTCTCGTCGCCGCGGCAGTCGTCTTTTGGTCTCAGTGCGTATCCGTGGTTCCAGTATCGAGATGTCACGAGCACGGACTATCAGTACAATGATCTTGCCGGCGGACTCGACATGGCAGTGTTCGTCAGTCGACGTGCGGGAATTCTATTCGGCGCAAGCACTCATGCGATTCGGTTCGGCAGCACGTTTGCCGGCGTCAACGATGAACACACACAGCTTTCCCGAATCAGTGTCGGATTCGATTTCGGAGGATCAGACTTAACGCAGCAACGCAGGCAGGGCTCTTACCATGTGACGCTGCTCGTCGGCTTGTCGGCATACTCGACGGGGCAAACGATGCCGTTTGCCGAAACGACCATTGAGCACTTGTCGACATCGGGGTTCCGTTCCGGAATCGAGATACAGAGTAGCGAGGGAATATCGCCGGATGTTGCGCCCATCGCGTCGCACTACGACTCCCGCGTTTCAGCCGCGCGCGTCTTCAGCCAGAACTCTTTCCGATCGCTCATAAAGTACCGGGTGTCGCTTGCCATACTCGGGACGAGCGATACTGGCGACATCCTTTCAGAAACCTCTACCCTCGGAAGTGACCTCGAGGGACGAATTGGACTGCGAATCTTTCCATATGTACACGCGGGTGGCAGTTTTCGGCAGGTCGACTACGAGCGGTTCGTAGACGTGTACTTTGCCCCCAGTCTCTACCGACGGGTAGATGGATGGGCGGAATATGAGCGCAGGATCGACAACGCCACCGTAAGACTTCGATCAGGGATCGGGTACGTTGTTGATTCGAACCGGCCCGTTCTGCCGTTTATTGAAGGCGCCGCCAGCGGGCTCCTCGCGGAGCAGGTCAGTGTTGCCGTTAGCGGCGGCCTCAGCCGTGATGCACGCTCGATACGGGCTCTGCGATTCGACAGCGCAGACGAACTGTTTACGCTCGCTTCAATGAAGGTGTCGCTCGCCTGGAACTTCTGAACCGAGCGACTAACGGAACTGTCGACTGGTCTTGAGCATGTCGGAGAGATCCGCAGTCCCGATTGGTCCGTTGTGGTAGAGGAATGGCTCACCGAAACGTGCACCGGTAGGGTATCCGTACGTCCTCGCTCGCGCCTCGACCCAGGCCAGGAAGTCAGGGTTTGAGATGTAGGTTTCACTCTCTTCCGCCTTCTCTTTGTAAGCCGTACTGTGAAACTGCGATTCGTAGGCGAGCAATGCCTGCATTCGTTGTTCCCACACGTGCGAAACGTCTACGACCAGTGTTGGAATAAACGGCACCGATTGCATGTAGTGGAGGACGTGCGCGGGACGCCACGGCCGCTGGCGCATACCGCCCCGCGTTGTCTCAATTTTCTCGAGCCCGGAATAGAAGAACGACGAGATCGAAAGCGCGCTTGCGTCGGCATGATCCGGATGTCGGCAGGTCGGAGAACTGATCAACGCGATATGCGGACGAAACCGCCTGATCGCCTCGATCAGGAGTAATTGGTTCGCTTTGGTGTTCTGGATATCTCCATCCGGAATCCCAAGGTTGACGCGATGCCGCACGGCCATGATTTCTGCTGCACGCTGCGCTTCCCGTTCGCGGATCGCGACTGTTCCGCGCGTTCCCATTTCTCCGCGCGTGAGGTCCACAATTGCGACCGACTTTCCTGATGCGGTCAGCGAGCAAATGGTACCGCCCGCGCACAATTCGACATCATCGGGGTGGGCGGCAATTGCCAGAACGTCAATCTGTTCGTCCGACATTTTGAGTAGGCTCCTCCCGGCTAGCTGACTACCAGATTCACAATCTTGCCCGGAACGTAGATCTCTTTCCTGAGCGTTCCGGATTCAAGGTATCGACTGACGTTCTGCTCGTTTCGCGCCATTTCGAGTACCGCATCCTTTTCGGCATCACGGGCGATCGTTATCGAACCGCGAAGCTTCCCGTTCACCTGCACACCGATCGTGACGGTATCTTCCCGAAGCATCTCTGGATCTGCTTGAGGCCAGGGCTCGTAGGCAATGGTTGCGTCATGGCCGAGCCGATGCCACAGCTCTTCCGCGATATGTGGCGCCATCGGGGCCAGCATCAGGACCATCGCGTCCGCGACTGAACGAGGAACCTCGTCCGACTTCGACACGACAGCGTTCAACTCGATGAGCGCTGCGATCGCCGTGTTGAAACTCATTCGTTCAAGATCATCGGTCACGCGCTGAATCGTCCGATGCAACAGTTTCAAGGTCTGCTCGTCCGGCAGGCCGTCGACAATCTTCAGCTCGCCTGTTGTCTCGTCAACCATCGTTCGCCAGAACCTGCGCAGGAACCGGTTGACACCCACAATGTCGCGCGTATTCCAGGGCTTCGACTGCTCCAGCGGGCCGAGATACATCTCGTAAAGTCGCAGCGTATCGCAGCCGTATTGCTCGTTGATCTCATCAGGGTTGACGGCATTCTTCAGACTCTTGCCCATCTTCCCGTACTCCTGCGTCACGGGCTTTCCGTCGTGGAAGAACGTCCGATTGGGTTGATCCTGGACCTCCACTGCAGGCCGACCATCCTGATCGACGACTTCGTCGACTGGAACGACGATTCCCCGCTCGTCACGATACGCCCACGCCTGGATATAGCCCTGATTGACAAGGCGACCGAAGGGTTCGATCGTGGACACAAATCCGAGATCGTAGAGCACCTTGT
>JAGQWL010000353.1 GCA_020437385.1 Bacteroidota bacterium | reverse complement strand
CGGTCCGCCTGACCGAAGGGACCGCCCGATCAGCCACAGTGAATAGAGTTGCAGCGGCGTCAGCAACAGTCCCCCTCGCCACTACTCAACGTCGATTCTGATTGATGCGGATCGGAGTCCACTGGTTTTTGCCTCAATGAGAACGGTGCCCGCTCCGTGCGCCGACTGGACAAGAACCTGAGCGAGTCCATTGAAGACGCGTCGATGCCATTCGCCGGCGGAAGTCACGATGCGCCAGCTCGCGGGGTGCACTTCCCTTATATTCTCTCGGTTGCGCCACTCACGAAAAGGAAGCGCCGCAATCTTGAGACGATTTCCTGTTGGTCGAAGCGTCAACGCTTCGATCGGGATTTCCGTATGTGCGCGATCGGCTGCGACCTTGTCTTGCAACACGACACCGTTCAACGTCACGGTCTGCTCGCGCCCAAGTGCATTCAGCAACAGCACACTCCCTTCACCAAGGTCCGGTTTGTCAAAGTCTGCTTCCCACACAACGGGCGTCTTGTCATCTGCCGGATTTGGTGCACTCCACTCGCCGATCGGGCGTGACGCCACCTGCTCAAAGAATCGATCGGGTTCGTGCGACGACGGATCGCCATTGCCAACGCCGATGATCCGTCCGTTACCCGAAACGTTGAAGACGATGTCGTTATCCGCTGTCGGAACAATGCGTCCGTCCGAGTCGACGATGCGGACTGCGACAACCGCGATATCGCGCCCATCCGCCGAAAGCACGGTCCGATCCACGGCAAGTTCAACGGCTGCCGGCGAACCGGTGGTCGCGACGACGGTTTCCGCAGCGGGTGTTCCAGCATCGTACCCCACCGCCCTCAGGGTTCCGGCACGATACACAACGTCCCATGAAAGATGGCCGTTGCGCGGCATGTCCTTCCTGCCTAGCGATCGACCGTCCTGGAACAGCTCGACCGAGTCGAAATTACTGTACACACGTACATCGATGGATTCGCCCTCCCGGCCGTTCCAGTTCCAATGTGGAAAGACGTGCAGAACGGGCTCTTGCGTCCACCAGGATTTCAGGTAGTAGTAGCTGTCCTTCGGAAAGCCCGCGAGATCGAGGATGCCGAACTGCGACGCGATTCCCGGCCACCCGTACGGCGTGGGCTCACCGCGATAGTCGAACCCGGTCCAGAAGAACACGCCCGCCGCATACGGTCGTGCGGCGTAGTGCTTCCACCCGACCTCTACGTTCCCGCCGGAGGATCCGTCTTCTTGCGGCGGAAGATGCGCACTCTCAGCGTCTTCGATGTAGACGCCGCGTGTTGCCTGCGTGGTCGTCTCCTCAGTTCCGATGATTACCTGCCACGGGTACGCTGCGTGCTGCCGATCCGTGTCTCCCTGTCGGATGTAGTTGACCCCCGCGGCGTCCACGACCGTTGAGATTCCACCCCATCCGCCGCTGATCGCGGCGGAGTACAACCGCGTCGAGTCGATTCCCCGGGCAAACTGCTGCATCCGTGCGGCGATGCGTGCACCAACCGCACTACCCTCAATCCGCCATTCTTCGTTTCCAAGAGACCAGAGGATTACGCTCGGATGATTCCTGTCGCGACGAATCAGTCGCTCGAGCTGCGACAAGTGATAGTCGCTAGTACCCATCAAGCGATT
>JAGQWL010000044.1 GCA_020437385.1 Bacteroidota bacterium | reverse complement strand
GCAGCTTCGCTCGCTCGGGACGGCGCTGCTGGCGGGAGTCAGCATCGCATCGGTCGTCGTCGGGTTTGCGGCGCAAAGCACGCTCGGCAATATTCTCGCGGGCGTGCTGATCCTGATCTACCGGCCGTTCCGCGTGGGCGATCGCATCAAGGTCGCCTTGCCCGACGGGTCCGATTCCGGCGTCGTCGAAGACGTTACCGTCGGCTACACGATCCTTAAGACGTTCGACAACCGACGCATCGTCGTTCCGAACAGCATCCTTACAACACAACCGTCAGTCAATCTGTCGATGCTGGATCCGATGCTGATCATTGAAGTGCCGTTCACGATAGGTTACAGCAGCGACATCGAAAAAGCCCGCGAGATCCTCGCGGGACTCGCCGACAAACATCCGAAGGTGCGAAGTGTCGAGAACTGTCCGGTGACCGAGCACGGATCGTTTGGCGTGAAGCTCCTGCTGCGGGTCTGGTGCGCGAACTCGGTCGACGGGCGCGACTTTCTTTTCGATATCATGGAGCAGGCGAAGAACGCGTTCGACGCGAACGGCATCGAGATCCCGTATCCGTACACCAACGTCGTGTTCACCAACGCGCTGCCTGCGGAGGGACGCGCACGATCGTGATCGCGCGGAATCGAGGAGCAGAGGAATCGAGGAATCGAGGAAGATAAGCAGCCTGCGCTGGGACACGTCATCAATCGGAATCGAGTCGTCTCGATGAAGCCGCAAATCAAAGAACAGGCAACGGAGATTGATCGATCGTTTGGGATCGGCAAGGATTACGATGTAACTCGATCAGGCGACTGGGTCGGCGTTTTCGACAAGGGTCACGGCAAGCATCAGGTCGTACGATCTGACGCGCACCTCATTTGCCTGCCGGATGGACTGAGGTATCCAATTGTCCGATTTCTTGGATCGGACAACTTCCTTGTTGTTGACTCCCGAACAGATTTGGGTCGGCCGAACGGTATGATCATCAATCGCGAGGGTACGGTACGTTCGACCTTTCTCGCAGGCGATGCCATCGACGATGTTGTTGTTCTTGGGGACCTGATCGCCGTAACCTACTTTGACGAAGGTGTCTTCGGCGAACACCCTCCGTCGAATGAGGGGATAGCCTTTTTTGACTTCGAAGGCCGGTTTGTCTGGGGATATCGGACCGGGATGGCCGGAAGTGCGGTCGATATTTCCGACTGCTATTGTGCCGTTCGCGTGAACCATTCCACGCTGGCATTCTCTGCCTATCAGACGTTTGATATTGTACGGATTCGCCCTCACGAACGAAGCCAGGTCGTAAACAAGCTTCCCGAAGAATTGCACGGTGCAGGCGCTTTGACAACGAGACGCGAATCCGTATATCTGTTCAGCTCGCGTGAGTATCGAGGCACTATAGTTGGCTGGGAGCCCGGCGCGCCACCCGTTGAGATCGCACACCGAACGGGGCCCTTGCGCGGACTCGAATATGGCCGCTTCATTTCGTATGGTGATCACGGGTTTACGGTGCTCGAGATTGTGACCAGCTGAGACGGATTAACCGGGTGTCGTTTTACCTCCAAAAGGCATGAATAACGAACGTGTAAAATCGCAGTCTCCGACGCAACCATTGCCAATGCTGCCGCGTGTCGTGCACGTCGACGCAGACGCATCCTCCCGCACGATCCTGGCTGTGTTTGAAAACGGAGAGCGTCGTCGTTTCGATGTCAGTCCGCTTCTGGACGAGGGCGTGTTCCGCTTGATCGCAGATCCCAGTGCCTTCAGCGACGTTGCGATCGACGAAATGGGCGGCGTGGAGTGGAAGGCCGGCCCCGATCTTTCACGCGATACCGTGTATCTCCGTTGCGAAGTGATTGGGTAGGCGAATCTCGGTAGTCGTAGTCATCGCGCGGCTAGTCGCGCCCCGGCGATCGAACGTGTCGCAACAACTCCCGCACGACATGACAGCGACGGCGCCGCGAGGGCAACGATTCTACGATTCTACGATTCTACGATTCTACGATTCTACGATTCTACGATTCCACGATTCGTGAATCCGCGTTTCCGCGTCCTCTGAAAATGCTCAGACATCGTCGCAGTTCGATGAAACCACCCGCTGAGAGGTCCCGAGGGCTGTTGCTGTGCCTCGACGAAACCGCCGTGGCGCCGGGATGGCGGTTCGTTCCGAACGGGTCCTATCTTCTTATCTTCCTCGATTCCGCGAAATCATTGATTTCGCGACACGATCCTCAACAGCAACCGCTGCGCCTCCCTGAACCCCGGCGCAATCTCCAACGACTGCAGCGTCGCGCGCTTCGCCTCGTCCGTTCGCCCGCCGGCTAGCAGCGCCTCGGCAAGCTGGTAGTACGCATCTGCGCGATCGACCGGGTCGAGCGCGAGCACCGCTCGCCGGTTCCGGATCGCTCCATCCGCATCACCGATCTGCCCGTAAAGCGACGCCAGCTCCGCGCGGATGTTCGCGTCGTACGGATCGACGAACAACGCACGCTCGAGCAGCGCACTCGCATCCGGCAGGTCATCCGCCTCCTTCCTGATACCCGCGAGCTCGACGGACTCCTCGACGCCGTAATCCGATACCGCCAGAAACCGTTCGAGCGTCTCCGCCAGCTTCTGCTGGTCGCCGCGCCGTCGATAGACCTCCGCGAGTCCGTCGTATCCATTGCCCGCACTCACGAACGTCGGATACAGCTCGATCGACTTCTCGTAATGTGACTCAGCCGCGTCGAGATCACCTGATCGCAACGCCTGCGACCCCGCATGCAGCTCGCTGAGGAACTCGTTTCGCGACGACGATACGTCAGCAAGCTTATCCGCCGCGTTTTCCTCCAGCGGATCGGGCAGATCCTCCAGCAGGTGCGCGTAGTTCGTGCGATCGGCACGAAGCGAGGTCATGAATGAATCGTCGAGGGCCGCGACGGATTCGCCCGTCGCCGACTGAATCGCTGCGTCCATCGAGCTGCCGTTGCCCAGCTCCGTAAGAATCCGCGCGATTGCATCGGACCCGTACGTCTCCGCGATGTACTGAATGACCTTCGACGCGTGGAAGTAGCTGAGCAGCACCTGGCCGGGAAACTCCGGACGCGTGAATCCGCGGTCGATATTCTCCAGCGGATGCAGCCGGTCCCGATCCAGCGCGGCAAACAGTTCGAGCTCCATCTCGCGCCCCCACTCCGGATGTGCGAGCCGCTCCTCGTACACCGACAGACCCTCGGTGAACCAGCGCGGCACGTGATTGCGCGACGTGCCGATTGCCATCGTATGCGCGAGCTCGTGCCAGAGCGTCCGCGCCCAGTTGTATTCGTTGCCCGTCTGCGCGCGCGGGGTGTTGATCGCAACCACGTCGCCGAAACTCACGCCGAGCAGTCCGAGGTGCGGCACGCCCGCGATCCGCACCGCGAAGTCGTCGCGGTCGTTGTAGGCTTCGATCGAAATTTTGCCCGACGGTCGATACGGATACCGTGCCGACATCGCGGCGTACGCGGATTCCGCTTCGCGGATGATCTCCGCTCCGAGCACATCGGCTTCGTCCCGATGGATCAGCAGCGAGAAATGCGGACTCTCGATCGTCGCGAAATCATCGTACTCATTCAGCAACGTGATCGTGTTTCCGGCAAACAGATTGAAGCGGTCGCGGTCGAAGCTCCGCTCGAAATAACGCTTGGCGCCCTCGCGATCGCCCATCCGCAGAAGACTCGTGCCGAGAATTGCGAGTGCCTGCGGATCGGAGGCGGATGCCTCGACGGCCTTTCGGCTGATCGTCACCGCATCCGGATAGCGGAACCGCAGCGCAAGGTCCTCGGCGATCGTCACATAGAACCGCGATGCGACCGTCGTGACCTCCTGCGCGCGCATCTCGGTCCGGCGAAAGGCGGTGGTGTCGCCCGCCAGATACTGCGCGGCCGCGAGGTGGGCGAGCGCATCGAGCGAAGCGGGGTTGATCGCAAGCGCCGCGTTCAACGCGGACTCCGCCTCGTCGTATTGTCCGTCGAGAATCCGCATCGAAGCCTTGATCGCAAGTGCTGTTGCGTTCCTCGGATTAGCGGCAAGCGCCTTGTCGGCGTAGTCCTCCTTCGCGGCGAAGCTCTGCGTCGACAAGGCGAGGCCGATGTACGCATCCGCGAGGTTGGGGTTGATGGCAAGCGCGTCTTCGTACGTGCGATCCGCGTCGGCGTTGTTGTACTTGTCGCGGAAGAGATCCGCCCACCAGACGAGGTTCTGCGTGTTCGTCGGATCGAGCTGGTAGGCCGTGTTGAACGCGTTGTTGGCGTCACGGAATTCGCCGACGAAAGAGGCGGATCGGCCGGCGATGGAGAGTGTCTCGGCGCTCTTGAAGTAGCCTTGCTTGTAGGCGGACGCGATGGTGCCGAAGATCCGCTGGGCCTCGCCGCGCTTGCCGGTGGTGTACAACATTTCGGCGAAGTCGAGCGCGTTGCGCCAGTAGTTGCGCTTCGCACTTGCAGCGCGCCGGTACGAGGAGTCGGCCGCGGCAAGTTGCCCCGTCTCCTGCAGGAAGCGTCCGCGCATGTACAGGGCGAACGGATTTCGGGGCGAGCCGGCGAGCATCGCTTCGGCGGCGCGCCTTCCCGCCTCGTAGTCGCCGGTCGCGAGGAACGTGTTGAGATAGCCGACGGTCGCTATACCCGCCGAGTCCGCATCCGAGCCGACGTGCGGTTGGAGCATCGACCGGGCGGCCGCGTAGTTGCCCGTCTTCAGCGAGTCCAGCGCCGCATCGAGTCCGCGGTCCTGCGCACACCCGGATGCGGGCGCGGCGAGGAGCAGGAGGAATGCGATGACCTGGAGAGGGCGGTGGCGCATGGGCGGACTCAAAGGTGAACTATTTAGAACGCACAGAGGCGGGCGGGTTCCGGTCGCAGGATCTCCGATCCTGCGGAAACGAGGAATCGAAGAAGATAGGAAGATAGGAGGGCGTTGCGGCCCGATGACGACTCTGTATAAGTCCCCAGGGTTGGCAGTTCGCGGTTCGCGGTCAACTACCGGTGAGGCTCGTTGTCCTTCATTCGTTCAAGCCTTCATACTGGGTCGCGCCGGTATTCGAAGAATCCGGATTCACCGCTGCGGTGACGGACGATCTCGACCCGATCCTATCTTCTCATCTTCCTGTCTTCTTCGACTCCGCGCGCGAAGCGCGCGATCGCGACCACTCCCACCACTTCGTCGCCTCGCCGGTCTTCGCCTGGTGAATCGTCGCGGCGAAGACGTCGCGGCAGCAGGGATCGTGGCGGATGCCTGTGGTGACGCACAGCCTGTCGTACAGTTCATCCGGATCGCACTTCGCAAGTTCGGCAACCGTGTTGATTCCGAGCACGCGGAAGTCCTCGCGCGTCGCCGGCCCGACGTTCGCGAGCTGGAGCAGTTCATCTTTGGGTTTCGTTCGGGGCATCAAGGTCGCGGTGGAGCCGGTGGTTTGTTCAGTCGCGAAAGTAGGAGCGGGAGGAAAGTAAGAAAGTAGGAGCGGAGGAAAGTAAGAAAGTAGGACGCGCGCGATCTGCGATTGTGGCGAACTACGTGTCTAAGGGTCAACGAGTCTAGCGGTCTATGAGTCTGCGAATCTACCAGTCTACGAGTCTACGAGTCTACGAGTCTGAGCGTCTACGAGTCTGAGAACCTGAGAACCTGAGAACCTGAGAACCCGGGCTTTATCTGGGACCTGCATGATCGTTGCGGTGCGAGGAAAGGTCTCGCTGAGTTGCTGACGCCGAATCTGACAAGTGACAACTGGCAACTGACAACTACTCAGTCTCGACGTATCTTGCAGCGCCCAGCCAACGTCTTCCTCAACCCCATGTACCATCTCATCGGCAAACAGGTCCTCGTCCACCTCTACTCGCACCAGGGCATTTCGGTCGGCACCGTGCGCGGACGCGTAGCCGATGTCGCCGCAGCAGTCGAGGTTGCCCCGGGGATGAAGAAGGACCTCGCATATGTCGTCGACATCACGACCGATGACCCCGAGACCCCCTACAAGAATTCGGCGGGTGGGGAGAACGAATCGTGGTTCGCGATCCAGGACATCGAGGTCATAGAGGACGATAAGCCGCGGCTGTTTGTGAATTGAGCTTCGGTCATCCTGCGCCGACGCGGAGGAACGTCTTTCGCCCGCGAATGCGATCGCTCACTGGATTGCATCCGCGAAACGAACTCGCCTTGTACTGTGCAGGCTATCTGCTTCCCTTCACCGCCGCACGCTTCGCGTGAAACTTCTCTCCCCGAATGTCCAACGTGTAGACTCCGGAGCCCCACGCGCTCGCGTCCACCCGAATCTGCAATTGTTCACCCGCGCTGACCATCCGATCTATCGGAACGGCCACCTCCCGGCCGAGCAGGTCGACAACTGCCACCCGCAGGGTCTGATCCGCAGCAATAATCAGATCAGCCGCCAGGAGATCACGGATCGGATTCGGGTAGACACCCTCCAGTAGATACTGAGTGTCCCGATCCATCACGGCGAAAGTCCGGGTGTATAACTTGCCGTTATAGTCAGCCTCGAAGGACCACAACCCGATCTCGGATGGCAGCTTGTACGCGAACCAGGAATACGACGCATCCCACTCCTGAGTTTGTACCGTCGTCCATGAGACGTCAATTGATCCATCGGGTCTTCGCAAGCGGAAACTGGTCGTCAGGCCCGACATCTGGTCGCGGTAATACACTCCCAACGTCACCGTTGCGCCAGGGGCGAAAGTCGATCTTTCGACAACGAGCGCCGGCTGCGGACAGGCGCGAAAGACAGGCGTCCCGAGGTAGGTGCGCAACGCGTTGATCCCGGGTTCGCGGTACGCCGGCTGCGCGGCCCACCACGACTCCGCATTCAGCTCGTTGCAGGCGCCGGCAAACGGATCAATCAGGTTGTCGAAGAAATCGTGCGTTTCGAAATGCAGGTGCGGCCCCGTCGAGTTGCCGGAACTACCGACGACGCCAAGAAATTCCCCGGCCTCGACCGTTTGACCGACGCGCTTGTAAGTCAGTGAACCGGTCTTCAGGTGACCGTACCAGGACGTCGATCCGTCCGCGTGTTCAACGTAAACCGCGTTCCAGTCTCCGCCGCTGAGCGAGCAGCTTCGATCGTAGTTGAAGTCGGACTTGTAAACAATGACGCCGGGTGCCGCGGCGACAACCTCGGCTTCGCTGTTAAACATCCGGCTCCAGCCGAACGGCCAGGTGAAGATGTCGACTCCCTGGTGATTGTATCCGCGGGAAGTGTCGTAGCTTCGTGACCCGCAATTGTAGTCCTGCACCTTATCTGGGTACTCGGTGTTCTGGTCCACAAAATTCGAGATGCCGAACATACCATAGTCATTGACACCTTCGGCCATCCTCACCGGCCAACCGAACGTGACAGCATTGGTCTTTCCTGGAACGGCCGCCAGCACGCCGGCAGCCTGGAGCGACGCACGACTTTCTGCGATAGCGGCCGAAATGTGCGCTCGTTGTTCATCCGAAATGTGATCAACGGGCGGATGCCACTCACCGTGACCCTCGGCGACGCGAACGGATTGGCTATACGTATTCGATGTTGTCACGATCGCGATGATCGCGAACTGCAATATTCGCTGCATGGTTCTCAGTCGAGCACGAGCGCGAGTCCCTTTGGATAACGCGCCGAATAGTCGAACTCGATAGTATGGGTTTCGCCCGGATCAAGTGCAACTTTCCACTTGATTTCTCCGGTTTCCTTGTTCAACATACCGCCGGAGAGGTCGCCCGCGTCCACCGTGACGGACTTGTCGGTCGAGATCGGAATCTGATCGCGGATGGTCAATGCGTTCGCCTCCTCCCGATTGTTGCGGATCGTGATACGGAAGCCCAGTCGGCGCTCCTCCTTGGACCCAAAGAAATTGCGTTTGCTGAAGTCGTCGCGTCGTTCGCGTTTTATCGAGACGGACGGGTCTTCTCCGAGTCCGATCGACAACGTATCGGCGGTATTGGTCGGATCGAGCGCTGCGGATCCAACGAAGACTTCATCGACGTACAGCGCCATGCTCCCGGGTTCGAGATCGTACTGTGACCAGTTCGGAATCCGCGCCGTGAGAAACGCTGACGGCACCTCTTTTGGAACGGTGACGTAGTCAAAATCGGCGGGCGCCTCGATCTGCCGGATCTCGAACGTGCGCTTCTTGGCGTCGGTCGGAATGGAGATCCGAGGACCGATCGTGTATTCAGTGACGGTGCGGCGTTCAGAGCGCGAAACGTCGAGGCTGACGGAAGCGACCCCCCTGCCATCTACTACGTAACGAGCTTCCTCGCCGCGCCCCCCGCGGAAGATTATGTTGTCGAACGGATCTGGCTCTGCCTCGACAACGATCTCGTTGAGTTCCATGGCGCTTTCATCCAGATAGAAATCGATCACGTTCGACGTGATCGAGGTCATTACGGATTGGTAGCCAATGAAGCTTACCTGAATGTTTCTTTGTGCGAGCGACTGCCCTCTAATGAGGTAGCTTCCGCCTGCGTCGGTCACCGTTCGCTCGTTTGTCCCGACTACAACGATATTGGCACCCGGTATGGGTTCTCCCGACTGCTTGTCCCAGACGGTGCCCAGGACGCGATCCGTGTCGTCAACTGGTGCACCGGTACGAACAGACGTTGGACTCGGACGGAATTGGCTCGTTGAGAATCGACTTGCCCGATTCGGCAACCACAGTGTCTCCAGCTCCGGCAGCTCGTTTGATCGATGCAGGTCGCCCGTCGAAATTGTGACCGACACGTCGTTCCAGTCTTCACCTGAGTTCTGTGCGATGTCGGCGAAATGGACCAGCGTGATCGGTTCGTCGATTGAGGGCGATCGCACGTCGTAGTGCGTCCGCCACGAAGCGGATGAAACGGTGTACGTGAGATCGAACGCCACCTCGGTGGACGTGTCGGACGAAACCGTAACGATCGCCTCGGCGACATCCGGTGTGCGAGACGATGAGGCATATTCGCGGAGCTGCTTTCGGATACGCTCCGCCTCCTCACGAAGTTCACGGCTCTTTCGACCAGCGTTGAGTTTCCTCGTCTTGATTTCCGGCATCCGGTCGCGAACGAAATCCGCAATCCCGACCAGGTCGGCCAACGGACGCTCAGAGTCCGAAGGATTCGCCGACAACGTCGCAACATATTGCTGCTCGGCATCGATCGACTCAATTGCTACGTCGAGCAATTCCTGCTCATCGTTCAGGTCGTCGAGTCGCCTGCGGAGTGCAAGAACCTCATCTGGAGCGTTGAGTGAATCCGCGTTGCCATACTTGATGCGTGAAGTAACCGACTGAATCGTGACAGGGCCGTCGGGGGTTACGCGCAGCGAAGCTGGATCGAGCTCCTTCGGCAACCCGGAAAAGACCAGAACGTGAGTGCCGGCGGGTACGCGCACGGTGCCCAGTCGCGTGATGCGCGCACCGAAGGTGAACACCGTCACGCGATCCACTCGGGTTTCGACCGGTGTTTCGATCGTCGACTGTGCGAATACATCGGCGGCCGTGCCAGGAACGGCTAAGAGGCTCAGCACAACGGGGAGGGCAAATCGTGTACGCATGGTGTCGTCCCGGTCTGGTTAGAGGATCCCGAAGAATAACCGGTCGGCCTTCATGAAACGAGGCACTGGTGAGGCCGTGTACTGCGGAGCGGAGTCTGGGCGTCTGGAATGAAGGAATGAAGGAATGATGGAATGAATGGGAGAATGGGGGAATG
>JAGQWL010000352.1 GCA_020437385.1 Bacteroidota bacterium | reverse complement strand
TATGCCCGCTGCCGAGCGACTGGGAGTGAACGTGTGCATGGAGCTGCTGAACAGCCGCGTGGATCACCATGACTATCAGTGCGACCATACCGCATGGGGGGTCGAGTTGGTCAAGAGAGTCGGCTCGGATCGCTTCAAACTCCTTTACGACATCTACCACATGCAGATCATGGAGGGTGATGTCATTCGAACGATCCGGGATAACATAGACTACATCGGGCACTTCCATACGGGCGGCAATCCGGGCCGACACGAGATTGACGAAACCCAGGAATTGAATTATCGGGCAATTGCGCAGGCGATCGCCGATACCGGATTCACTGGTTTCATCGCGCAGGAGTTCATTCCCACTCACGACCCGGCAACATCCCTCCGTCAGGCGATCCTCAGATGCTCGGTCTAGTTTCCGCCCACCGATCGACAATCCGTGAACACAGCCGATTCACCTCGACAACTGACACTGGTCGCCTTGTATGGGCCCAAGGTGTCACCGCTAACGGAGCTGCTTGACTATTGCCAGTCCGAGTCCGTACGGGCACTTGGATCCGCGTTCACCCCATATGAAACCGCGCAGGTGCACGCTACCATCGCTGGGATGGAGCGAATGCCCGTTCACGCCTCCGCGCAACAACTGCTGAGTCGGAATGCGCACTTGAGGTACGATCAGCATGTCGAGATGCGGTTCGACAACCTGCGTGGAATTCTGGACAGAAATCTCCCGATCACGATTCGATGGGGCGGTTACAACGGCGGCGATCGGCCCTACGCAGGTCCGGCGGTGAAACCGTTCAGCCGCTCGATCTACTTCAATCGGGCCACTCGAAAACTCGTGTTGATTGGCTGGCCGCATCGCGGCGGCAACTTCGCCGAACCGCTGCTGCTTAACCTCCGGAACGAGTTGGAGGAAGGCTGTGGAATCGTTCACAAGTATCCGAACGACAATGACTTCTTTCAGGTACTCGGATCGTTCGATCGCCCGGAATCCGATGCTGGACTCCTGCGCAGTGCGTTGGATGATGTCGAAAGCTCGCTGCAAGCGGAGCTGGAGACAACGCGTCTCGACGTTACGGTAGCGCACGAACAGATCGCGATCGCGCAATACATTGACACGTCACTGCCGCTGGAAACGACTACCGCATATTCGATCACGGAGACCGATTCGATTCCCTCGCTGTACCGTACGAACCCTCGCAACTAGCAGCTCTACTGCAGGCTTCTGGCCATGCTGTCATCGAGCAGCCCACCCGCAATGTTGTAGAAGTCCCGTTCGGTAATGATGCCGACAAGCTGCCCATCCTGCAGGACCGGAAGGGCCGTGATCTGTTTCTCCTTCATGAGGAGCAGGGCATCAACCGTCTTCGTCTCCGATGTAACGGTTATGGGATTACGGATCATGATCTCCTTCACCGGTACACACTCGGAGCTGTCGGTCCGACTGGACAGGAAGCGAAGAACCCGTCTGTGCGTCACAAGGCCAACGAGCCTGTGTTCCGTATCCTCGATGAGCACATGTCGGATATGGCGCCAGTCCATCAGGCAGGCTGTCAATTCGACAAGCTCCTCTTCGTTTACCGTGAACAGGTCCGTCGACATGAAGTGTTCAACCCGTGTATTCTTCATGTGCCGCATGGCGAGCACCGAATCGAGCGTTGCCAGCGGCCATTCGTGCACAGGCTTGCCCGATAGCTGATTCTCCAGCATACCGGAGACGACTGCATTCAGCCTGTCGACCCGCGACGAGATCCGCGATGAACGACGCATCGACGAAAGCGACGCCAGCATCCAATGCGAACCCGTCCGATGACTTCGAACACGCTCGTCGATGATGCCGAGATACCGTTCAACATCTGACTCATCAATACCTGAGTCAGTCAGCCCCTGGCGTGCGATCGGCAGCAATTCACTCGCAATCAACTCTTCAGCAGGCCAGCGTTTGTCCCCGAACCACGCCAGTTGGCTGCTAAGTCCGAGCCGAGCTGCCGCCACAAAATTGGTCTTCGCATCATCGAAGTCAATTTCAGTGCGGATGTCCTCGTACCGTGCCGAAAGACCCGCGACAAGACCAAACCAGAACGCCGAGTTCGCCACCTCGTCCACTATCGAGGGCCCCGAAGGGAGAATTCGGTTCTCGATACGGAGGTGCGGGACGCCGTTGGTGATTCCGTAGCAAGGACGATTCCATCGGTACACCGTACCGTTGTGCAGCTGAAGCGCCCGCAGCTTGGGAATTCCACCGGACCGCAACACCTCGAATGGATCTTCGTGGCGCGCCGTCATCAAGACACGAAACCGGGCGACGTCCTCGCGATAAATATCGAGGACCGACTCGACCCACCCCGTTCCGAAGTGAACGCGCGGGCTCATCTCACGGAGATAGAGATTGCTACTCCGCGTATCAACCGCCTGTTGAAAGAGCGCGATACGTGTTTCCTTCCAGAGACGCTTACCGAAAAGAACAGGTGAGTTCGTCGCGGCGGCCAGACACGGAGCAGCGACAACCTGCGCAATGTTATAAAGGTGCCCGAACTCTTCCGGCGTAACCTGAAAATGAGTCTGAAAGCTTGTATTGCATCCCTCAACGAGTATCGTATCGTGCTTGAAGAACAACTCGTCTGTGCCACGAATGTGATAGGTTGCAGGACCCCCGCGCAGTCGATTGATGGCGTCGTTCAGCGCAAAGTATCGCGGCATCGGAGCCATGTTGTCCAATTCGAGATCCGAGAGATGGATCGTCGGCAGTATGCCGGACAACACCACCTTTGTGTCTTCCTTCTCGGCTAGCTTTCGGACGTAGTCCAGAACCTCGTTGAGTTGCTGCTCCATTTGAGTCAGCGCATCGCCTCCAAACTCATATGGATTGAGGTTGAACTCGAGATTGAAGCGAGTCAGTTCTGTCACGACTCGCTCGTCCTCGTTTCGCGCGAGTATCTCCATGGCGGTCGACGCGGGCTGCCATCGGTCATCCACGAGAAACAACTCCTGTTCGGCACCAATTCGACGGACGCCGTGGTCGAACATTCCTTCGCGGATCATGTGTTCGACTGCCTCCATGTCGCGCAACAGATGCTTCGTGAAGCGACGAAGCTCCTCGTAGCTGCGCAGTTCAGATACGTTCTGCTCTCCCACGGCAACCAGGCAAGATGCGGATATGAATGACGGATCACGTTCCGCAATGAACCGCCAGCGGACGCTACCTATTAATCTAATGCTAAGAAATGCGGATCAAAACGGCTCGGCGGGCTTTCTTTAGCCGTATCGACGGATATTTCGGGGCACCCGATCCTCCTCCTCAAACCGGCGCTTCGTGTTATGAACGCAGCAGAAAGCCGTCGCGGCGCCATCATCCTGCGGCGACCGACGGTCATTCATTCGTTCACCATGGTCCTCTTCGCCACGGTGATTTCGGTCCTTTGCAGTCCCAATGCGTTCGGCCAGATCGACCGACCGACCCTCGATCAGATTGAGGATCCGACGGTGCGAGCGATCGTCGTTCGCGGGATGACGGCTCGCCAGACAGGGCAGTCGAACGAAGCCCTCCAGTTTCTGGAATCGGCGTTGCAAATGCGCCCGAATGACGCTGTTGTCATGTCACTGCTGGCGCGCATTCGCGCTGACACCGGCGACCTCGAAGGAGCCGCCTACCTGGCACGCGAGGCCTTCGCAAGATCCGGCAATCCTCGGGACGCCCTGCAGCTTAGCGAATTCCTCGTTCGCCAGGGTCGGCTAAGTGAGGCACTTGATGCGCTGGATGCCGCCTTGCTGGATCATCCGACGTACACGTCCCTCCTTGTTGAACGGGCCGAAGTGAGACGCGACTCTGGAGACCGCGAGGGCGCGGAAAAGGACGTCGAAGCGGCGACGACCCTCGCCCTCGGGGATGGGCAGCCGCCGGCCGGAATCCGAGATCTCGACACAATTGTTTCGGTGGCGGAAAGCATCGGTTCACCCGCTGGACTCGAGGCCGCCCGCAAGCGGGTTTCGATGGATCCGGGCAGTGTCGCCGCACGAGTGTCACTTGCGTCGCTTCTCATCGCGATCGGAGATACCGCCTCGGCCCGGCAAACGCTCGACCAGATTCCTTACCTCGATCCAATGGATTCTGCAGCGGGGACGCTTCGGTCACAACTTGCGGTTCGCGCCGAGTCAACGAATTTCGACGGTGACAACGAAACGGTCCGTTCATTGCTCTCGAAGTTTCCGATCGACCGCCCCCGACTTCTGGCCGCAGCCGCCGGACTCATTGAGCGCGCCGAGAATGGCAGCGCGGCACCCGCCGAAACGGATCTTGCAGCCCACGTCCTTTTGCGTACGAACCGCGCAGCAGATGCGCTTGCACTGCTCGAGCCGCTGCTGGAACGTGACGTCTCGAGCCCAGAGCGCTTTGGCATGACGGTCGAAGCGCAACGGAGAGCCGGCACGCTGACTGCCGCGCGAATCGCTTGCTCGGACGGGCAGCTGTTCTTTCAGGATAACATCCGCCTCCTTGCGGAATGCATGCAGCTTTCGCTGCACGAGGTCGATGAGGCCGGGGCCCGCGATCTGCTGCTCCGTGTTCGCCGGGCCGCCGACATCTCGCCGCCTCTGGAACCAGTTGACGCCAGGGTCGAGGTGCTCGCCGCCGAAACGATGGCGTGGCTTCACGATGACGTCAGCGCCCAGACGTCTATCGAACTTGCACTGGCAATAAACGGCCTCGACCCTTTCGTCCAGATTCACGCCGCATCGGCCTACCTGAAGCTCGGCGACCGTGAACGCGCGGATAACCTGATGACGAAGGCACTCGCAACCGCCGATCCTGACGATGACGTACTTCGGACGGCCGGAAGGATCCGCATGGCACTGGGACAGTTTAAATCGGCTGAAGAGTTGCTCTCCAGGGCCACCACACAAACTCCCGACAGTTCAATCGCGTTCGAATTGCTCGGCGATGCGACGCTCGGAGCGACGGCGCCGGTGGAAGCGCGAAAGGCGTACGAGAGAGCTCTTGAGCTCGACCCCACCAACCCTACACTGAAGTCGAAAGTTGATGGACTTCCAAACTAGTCCGGCACCGCAGCGGCGATGGTCGATACGATTGCTCCTTGTTCCTGCAGTCGTTCTGCCACTCCTTATCGGCGGATGTCGAACTACCCGCAACGTTGCATTGCCCGACCTGCCATCTGCCTTTCCACACCACAACGTGGAGCAGATAGAAACGTACGTCAACTCGGCCTCCGATACGTTGACCGGCTTTGCTGCACGAGCCAGCGTCTCCGTCAGCTCACCCGAAAGAAACGCCCGGTTCTCGAGTGTCATCGACCACCGCCGCGGCGATTCCCTACTCTTGAACGTGAAGGTCACCCTCGGGATCGAAGCAATGCGGGCTCTCATCACGCCGGACAGCTTTTTCGTTTATAACCGACTCAACAAGAAGCTCTACTACGGAGATATCGCTCGAGCCGGCGAGTTTCTACCCCTA
This sequence comes from Bacteroidota bacterium, assembly GCA_020437385.1. GTDB lineage: Bacteria > Bacteroidota > Rhodothermia > Rhodothermales > JABDKH01 > JAGQWL01. The sequence goes on along the minus strand of JAGQWL010000352.1, from coordinate 3,154 downwards.
CCCGTGGATGGCGACAACCTGTTCGGCCTGCTGCTTGGCCTCCCACAGGCAGACCCTGACGGTCGATGGACTCTGACGGCAGATTCATCCTATTACCAGCTTGCGAGTCGTGACGAGACGCTCCGCCTGACGATTGACCCGCGCATCTGGCGAGTAGTCCATCTGCAACAGTATGACGATGTCGGCGTCTTGATTGAAGACCGAAAATACTCTGATTTTGCCGAGTTTGATGGGGTTTTGCTGCCCCGCCGTTTGGTCGTATCCAGACCTGCCGATACTACCATGGCGTCGATGTTCTACAGCTCGATTGACCTGAACCCACCGCACCATAAGCTCTCGCTAGACTATTCAGATCGCATAGAGCGCGTACTTATCCGCTGACACGACTCGATCAATGAACGCACCCAATCTGAGCAGACGAATTCGCTCGCTCGTAAGAGCCATCGTGCTCATAGCCGCTTGCTGCGTGGTCCCGTCGGTAAGTGCGCAGGACCAGGACGATACGCAGCGGCGTCTCGACGAGCTGAAGAAGCTGTTGGCGGCTGATGAAAATCGGTTGAACCGTACGCGTCAACAAGCCAGCGCCAGCCAGCAGGACCTCGATCGTATTGTTCGCGAAATCCGTGTCCGGGAGGAGCTCGTGGAGACGTACACCAAGCGTCAGGAAGAAATGCTGGTCCTGCAGGACACACTTCGGAAATCGATGGAGCTGGTGGACGCCGACTTGCAACGTCTCCGCCACGAATACAAGAGTCGCGCGACGCATGCCTACAAGTACGGCCGCAAGCACGAGATTGCAATGCTCATGGCATCCGAATCGATGACGCAGATGCTCGCGCGGGTGCGATACCTGAAACGATTCTCGGATGAACGGCGAAAAAGACTTGAGTCAATTCAGGCGGCTTATGCGATGCTGGACGATCAACGATCCAAATTGCGTGACTCGTACAACCAGACAAACGATCTGATCGCCGGCGCGAAACGGGAACAGGAAGAGCTCAGCCGACTGCGGAAAGAACGTGCAAGCGTGATTTCGGACTTGAGGCGACAGGAACGGAATATTCAGGCATCCATCGACACCCGCGAGGGTGCAGTAAGGGAACTCGAAGAACGCATGCGCGCAATTGTTGCGGCTGCGAACGCGGAGCGGCGGCGAAATTCGTCAGGGGGTCGGGCTGCCTCGACCGTGAATCTAACGGGCCCTTTCGAACAGAATAAGGGCAAGCTTCCCTGGCCCTCGATCGGCGTTGTCAGAGAGCCGTATGGGTCCGTTGTGAATCCGGTCCACGGCACCACCACTCCGAATCTCGGCATTCTCGTCGCCACCTCTCCGGCCGCTGAGGTCAAGGCCGTATTTGATGGAAAGGTCGTGAGTGTCGACATCATGCCGGACCTCGGTACCTATCTTGTCATTGAGCATGGCGAGTACCACACGGTGTACGGAAACTTTTCGCTGCTTTACGTTGGCAACAACGAAGAAGTGAAGGCGGGACAAGTAATTGGACGAGCTGGAACCGACGCCCAGCCAAAGGGCGAGGGCATCTTCTTTGCCGTCTTCAAGAACGGGAAGGACATCGATCCGATTCCGTGGCTGGGCCGTCCGTGATCGACTTTTTGGTTGCGGTCCGCCCGTCACGTAATTTCGCGGGATGGGATCCCGTCGCCTCATCACTGAAAGAGAAATCCTGGACTACGTCCGCCAGGGCCAGCGTACTATTCGCGTTGACGGACCTTATCTACTGACCCCACTCGCCGCAGACGCCGCTCGAGCCAACGGCATCGTCATGGTGGCTGAAACTGTCCGTCCAGACAACGACGGCGGCAAGGCGTTGCAATCTACCCCGCCAGCCGACCAAAGAATCGTTCTTCCGATTGCGATCGGGGCAGACCACGGCGGTTTCGAATTGAAAATGGAGCTCTCAAAGCACATCGAGAGCGGCGGAAGGGCCGTCCTGGATGTCGGCACCCATTCAAACGCACGATGCGACTATCCGGACTTTGCTTACGCCGTTGCCATCGCCGTCAAATCGCAGGTGGCATCGTGTGGAATCATGATCGATGGCGCGGGGCCGGGATCCGCGATCGTGGCGAATAAGGTACCGGGGATTCGCGCAGCCTGTGCATACAACGAGTTCGCGGCATGGAACGCACGGGCACACAATGACTGCAACGTCCTTACCCTCGGCTCGCGTGCGACGGGAATAGAAGTGTGCAAGCGTATCGTCGACGTGTTCTTCTCGACCGGGTTCGAAGGGGGGCGGCATCAGGGGCGTGTTGACAAAATCCGCGACGTTGAAACGAGGTTTGCCTCGGCGGAGTACAACGGGCGAAAGTGCTGACGCCCAGCAGGTTCGAGGAATCCTGTTTGGCTCACACGCCTGCCGGGAGTATTTTGTAGTCACGCCGGCGCGGATTGTGCGTTCATTGTTGACCACCCGGAACGTCACCAGAAAGCGCATTTATCCTCTATTCCTGAAACCATCTGAAGCACCAGAATCGCATGTCAACGCACTACGACGTCATCGTCATCGGAACGGGCCCCGGAGGATATGAAACGGCAATCCGAGCCAGCCAGCTTGGGTTCAAGACCGCCGTTGTGGAGAAAAACAAGCTTGGCGGCGTTTGCCTCAATATTGGCTGTATCCCGACCAAGGCCCTTCTGAAGAGTGCCGAACTCATGGAAACGTCTCGCCATCTGGCAGACTATGGTCTCGTGCTGCACGGGGACATCGGGGCGGATTTCGACAGCGTTATTGGGCGCAGTCGCACGGTTGCGGACAAGATGAACAAGGGCGTCCAATACCTGATGAAGAAGAACAAGATCGATGTCCACATGGGCACCGCTCGATTCGTCTCGCCGAAGGAAATCAGCGTCAGCCCGTCGACAGATATGGACGGGAACGATGTCGGCGAAGCCGCGAGTCTTACCGCGGACCACATTATTGTGGCAACTGGCGCCCGAGCAAGGGAAATCCCGCCGCTGCCTGTCGATGGAGAAAAGGTCATCACCTACAAGGAAGCAATGCTTCAGCGGTCCCGCCCGGGACGAATGATCATCGTCGGCGCGGGTGCGATCGGCGTTGAGTTCGCATATTTCTACCACAACATGGGAACGGACGTCACCGTGATCGAAGTTCTCGATCGACTTGTCCCT
>JAGQWL010000351.1 GCA_020437385.1 Bacteroidota bacterium | reverse complement strand
TGATAGAGAGGAAGAGGCCGAAGCGGCTGGGTGTCGGCGATGGACACGTGACCGATTGCTCGGGGTATACGAATTGTGTCAGTTCCATCTCACGCGGCTACACAGGTGTCGATCCGCTGCCGATCGTTGGCACGGAGCAGCAGGCGTGGGAGGCAGCCGTCGAGTCGGCGAAGGAAGCGCCGCGAACGACTGTCGTCACGGAGTCGGACCGCTACATTCACGTCGAGCGCACGCTGCCGGTCATTCCGTTCGTGGATGACCTTGAACTCGAACTGATTCCGGGAGCGGGACGGATCGAGGTCCGTTCGTCATCGCGGATCGGTACATTCGACCTCTTCGCCAACAGATTGCGCGTCTGGCGATTGCGCACGAACTACCTTCGTCTTGTACGATGACAACACGGATTCCTGATTCCCTGTCGACGTCTGTTTCGATGAATCGAGCGCGAGGCGTATTGCAGCTGAGCTTTTCGGTTGCGTTGCTGTCTGTGCTGCTGGTCGGGTCAACTCCTTCGAATGCCGTGGCCCAGGCGCCGGTGGTCTACAAGGTCGAGCCACCGGGGTGGTGGATCGGGATGAAGTGGAGTGAGGTGCAGTTCATGTTGACGGGCGACCACCTTGACGGAATCAAGGTGCGAAGTGTCGATGAACGACTCACCGTAACGGCAGTTCACACCGTTGCGAATCCGCACTATGCCTTTGTCGACGTTTCGATTCCGGACGACCTTGCGGCGGGGGAGTACGCGTTCGTTGTATCGGCTGACGGGGCTGAGACAACGTTTGTGATCCCGATCCATAGTCGAGATTCCGGCGCGGGTCGCCATCAGGGGTTTGGTCCGGAAGACGTCGTTTACCTGATTGCACCCGATCGATTTGCGAATGGTGATCCTGCGAATGACCGCGTTGCGGGGATTTTCGACGACTTCGATCCCGACAAGGATTCGATGCGGCACGGCGGGGATCTTAAGGGGATTGTCGACAATCTTGATTACCTGCGGGACCTTGGAGTAACCGCGCTTTGGCTGATGCCGGTGTTGGAGAACAACGGCAGGGCGAGCTATCACGGATACGCGCTGACCGACTACTACGCCGTCGATTCCCGGTACGGAGGCAATGACGCGTATGTCGGATTTGTTGAGGCCGCCCACGAGCGCGGGCTCAAGGTGATTTTTGATCACGTCTCGAATCACATCGGGGTGAATCACCCGTGGATTGCCGATTCCCCGATGTCGGACTGGACTAACGGAACGCGGGATTCGCATCTTTCCGGCAAGCACTACAAGCTTTCGCCGACCGATGTTCACGCGGATCCACTCTCGGTCGAGCAGCTTCGAGGGTTCTGGTTCGTCCGATCGATGCCCGATCTCAATCAGAGGAATCCGTTTCTTGCCACGTACCTCATTCAGAATACGCTCTGGTGGATCGAGACGGCCGGACTCGACGGCATTCGTGAGGACACGTATCCCTATCCGGACCAGGAGTTCATGGCGCGATGGGCAGAGGCGATCATGCAGGAATATCCGAATTTCAATATCGTCGGGGAGATATGGGAGTACTCTCCGGCCTATATCTCGTTGTTTCAGCGGGAGAGCCGTATTCCGCGCGACTTTGAAACGAACCTTCCGGCGGTGATGGATTTCCCGCTTTCGCGGGCGTTGCTGGAGTACCTGTCAGGCTCGGGTTCGCTCGAGGGTGTGTACAAGGTGATTGCCGAGGACTTTGTGTACAGCGATCTCGACAACCTGCTGACGTTTATTGATAATCACGACATTCCGCGCGGGCTCTTTCGCGCCGACGGCGACATCGATCGGTTGAAGGTTGCGTTGACGATTCTGCTGACGACGAGGGGAATTCCACAGCTGCTGTATGGTACGGAGGTCGCGATGATTGGCGGTGAGAGCCACGTTCAGCTCCGTGCGGATATGCCTGGGGGGTTTCCTGGCGACGAGCGTAGTGTTTTCGCTGCATCCGGCCGGACTGATCGGGAGGAAGAAGTGTTTCGATACGTACAGTCGTTGCTGCGCATCCGGCAGGAGCACGCTGCTCTCACGCGAGGTGAGCTTGTGCATTATCCGCCGCAGTATGCGGGTGACGAGTACAAGTACTTGCGAATTCACGGTGACGAGCAGATTCTGGTTGTGGTGAACGGCAGCAGGGAGGATCGGACGGTTGATCTCAGTGAGCTGGAGCGTCGCTGGCCGGATGGCGTGATGGTTCGGGATCTCGTCACGGGAGCGGATTTTCGCCTCGATGTGGTAGCCGGACTGCGATTGCGACGGCAGCAGGCCGCCGTTCTGCAGATCGTGGATCCGCGATAACCCCGGGGGCCGCCCGAACCGCCTCCCCGGTGATAACCTACTCGGACAGGCAATCCAAAACCAACTGCAGGTTTGTTCCGCATTCATGTCCGCATCCTCTACATCAACCAGCGCGCCAAACAAATGAGGCATACCGCGACCGAACGCTTCCACCAGCTTCACGCCACCGGGTGCTTCGTGATGCCGAATCCGTGGAATCCCGGCACCGCACGCCTGTTTGAGCAACTCGGTTTCGATGCCGTCGCGACAACGAGCTCCGGCCACGCGTGGTCGATCGCCAAACCCGATAACACGGTCACCCTCGAACAGGCACTGCGCCACTTCACTGAGATGGCCGCAGCCGTCAGCATCCCCGTCAATGCTGACTTTGAACACGCGTTCGCGGAAGACGCAGCGGCCGTCGCCGTCAACGTCGATGCCGCCGCCCGAACCGGCATCGCCGGACTCTCTGTCGAGGACTCGACCGGTCACCCGACCGATCCGCTTTTTGAGTTTGACCACGCGGTCGATCGCATCCGCGCAGCACGTTCCGCCATCGACGCTTCCGGCACAAATGTCCTGCTGACCGCACGAACCGAAGGATATGTTGTCGGGCTTCCAAACCTGCTCGAGACCATCGACCGACTTGTCGCCTTCGGCGAAGCCGGCGCCGACTGTCTCTACGCGCCCGGCATCACCGATCTCGATGCGATTCGGGAGATAATGGCGGCCGTCTCGCCGCTACCGGTGAATGTTCTCGTCGGACACGGATTTGCCACAGTTTCGGAGCTGTCAGCGATGGGTGTCCGCAGGATCAGTACCGGTGGTGCGCTTGCGCGGGTGGCCTGGAGCAGTGTGATCGGGGCCGCCACATCGATTCGTGAGACAGGATCGTTTGCGGTCCTGGATTCGTTCGTATCCGGGACGAACCTGGACGAACGTTTTCGTACGTGAGCTGAATGACCCAGACCCCAGACCTTCAGCACTACCTGCCGGATCCTTACGTAAAGATCGAGCATCCCGCCTGGTCTCGGTCCGCGTCGATCTACCAGATCAACACGCGCCAGTTCACGACGGAAGGTACCTTTCGCGCGGCGGAGGAGCATCTACCGCGCCTTCTTGACCTCGGCGTCGACATTCTCTGGCTGATGCCGGTGAACCCGATCGGGAAGGTCAATCGCAAGGGCTCACTGGGAAGCCCATACGCCGTACGTGACTACTACGGAGTCAACCCGGAACTGGGGACGCTCGCAGACCTCCAGCATTTCCTCGACGCTGCGCACGACGCCAGATTCCACGTCATCCTCGACTGGGTTGCGAATCACACAGCCTGGGACAACACGCTCGTCGCCGAACATCCGGAATGGTACGCACGGGACTGGAAGGGCGACTTCCACCCCACGCCGTGGTGGGACTGGAGCGATATCATCGACCTGAACTACGATCTGCCGGAAGTGCGTCGCTACATGACGGAAGCGATGAAGTACTGGATTCGCGATGTCGGGTTCGACGGATTCCGATGCGATGTTGCCGGCTTTGTCCCAACCGATTTCTGGAACACGGTCCGCCGTGAACTCGACGCGATCAAGCCAGTGTTCATGCTCGCCGAATGGGAGTCGCGTGACCTCCATGCCCGAGCCTTTGACATGACCTATGCGTGGGGATGGTTCGATTCCGTTAGCAGGCTCTGCCGAGGCGAGGTAGACCTCGGCGCGCTTTTCGTTTACTACTCGTGGAACGAAAAGGCCTATCCACGCGACGCCATGCGAATGACGTTCGTGACCAATCACGACAAAAACGCATGGGATGGAACGGAATACGAACTGTTCGGCGCGGGCGTCAATGCCGCCATTGTATTGTCAACCATGGGGGAAGGGATGCCGCTTATCTACAACGGGCAGGAGGCGGGGAATCCCCGCCGACTCGCATTCTTCGACCGCGATCCGATTGAGTGGGGCGAGCATCCGAACGGCGCACTGTACAGGAATCTCCTTCGATTGAGAAAGCGAAACACCGCACTGCACAACGGCGCGTGGGGAGCGCGAATGATCTACGTTCCAAACGACCATGCGGAACGCGTTCTCAGTTTTGTCCGGGCGAACAACACCGACAAAGTATTCGTGGTCATCAACTTCTCCAACGAGCGTCGATCCGTTACCCACAAAGAGACGCTCTTCGTCGGAAGTTATCGCGACTATCTGGGCGGCTCGGATGTCGATCTTCAACCTGACTCGGTGATCGACCTGCCGGCCTGGGGATATAAAGTGTTTACTGCCAAACGGTAGTTAGGCGTCTCCGCTCGGATGCGGCGGCGGGATCCTGCAACAATAAAACCGCCTCTGCGTTGCTAATCAGGCCTGTACGCCGCGTTCAGCGCTGGATACTGCGGGACCGATCGGTAAGTCAGACAATCAAAACATCCCATGCAGAGTGAACTTCTGAATCGTGTAATTGCTGGTCTCTCCGTACAGGGTTGGCTCGAATTGTTTGGCGTCTGGATCGCCGCTACTGTCGCCCTTCTCATCGTCAAGTGGCTGCTCGTCGGGCGCGCGGAGGCCCTCGCAAAGCGGACAACCAACAACATAGACGACATGATCGCACTTCTCCTGAAGAAGGTGCGAACGTTCTTCCTCGTGGTCGTCGGGCTTTACATCGCGCTGCGATTCAACACCGAAGATGCGCCGGCCGAGCCGGTCATCCGCAAGATCGTACTACTCGGAGCGCTCGTTCAGGCGGGACTCTGGGGCGGCGCGCTGATTCGCTTCTGGTCCGATTGGTACATCGAAAAGGAAGGCGAGGATGGCCAGAGTCAGATCACCGCCGTCAAGGCGATCGGGCTAATCGGCGGCATCGTCCTCTGGGCCATTCTGTTCATCGTTGCGCTCGACAATTTCGGCATTGACATCACCGCGCTAATTACCGGACTCGGTATCGGCGGTATCGCGATTGCGCTTGCTGTCCAGAATGTCTTGCAGGACCTGCTCGCTTACATCTCCATCGTCGTCGACAAACCCTTCATGCACGGCGACTTTCTGATCGTCGACTCCTACCTCGGATCCGTCGAACACATCGGTCTGAAAACCACCCGACTAAAAAGCTTGTCCGGCGAGCAGCTCGTCATCTCGAACAAGGATCTGCTCGGCAGTCGGATCAGAAACTTCAAGCGCCTCTATGAACGGCGAATCGCCTTTGAGGTGGGCGTCACCTACGACACACCGCGTGAGAAGCTCGAAAAGATTCCAAAGATGATCACGGACATCGTCGAGTCGCAGGAGGACATCCGATTCGACCGCAGCCATCTCAAGGCCTTCGGTGACTTCGCGATCACGTTCGAGACCGTGTACTTCGTTCTCGTGCCGGACTACGCCATCTACATGGATCGCCAGCAGGCGATGAATCTGGCCATTCACAAGGCGTTCGAGGAGAACGGCATCGAGTTCGCGTTCCCGACGCAATCGCTGCACATCGAATCCGTACCGGAGCGATTGCTGGGTACCAATGGCACGAGCGGAAAAGGGGCGGATGGAACCGGCAGCGGCTCCGAAGCAACCGCTAATCCCGGCGGCGCCGGCAAGAGCTGATTGCGATGATATCCTGCGGACTCGACCCGCCGGATGGAGTTAACGGATTACGATCGGAGCGCTTTGCGGACTGCGGGCGCAACGTGCGTGCCGAAGAGCTCGATGCAGTGGAGCACCTTTTCGTGTGGCGTCGGTCCGAGGGTGAACTGGATCAGGAAGCGGTCGTTTCCGAAGAGCTCGTGCTCGTACAGAATCTTGTCAGTCACCTCGTTCGGATCCCCTACAAGCATCGCGCCGCGCGGCGAGCGTTCGGCCTCGAACTGGGCGCG
>JAGQWL010000350.1 GCA_020437385.1 Bacteroidota bacterium | reverse complement strand
GACATGGACCTGGGCATTGCGATGGCGCTGAGATTCGTGGAGGAGGTCGCGCCGGACGAGTTGGAATTGGTGTCTGCGTACTTCAGGGCAGCGGGCGCGTACAGACGGTTCAAGATCTTCCTGGAGCGCAACGGATTGCTTGAGCGATGGTATGCCTATGAAGAAGCACACCGGGTCCCCGCGCTCCGCACGTGGTGCGAGGAGCAGGGGATTGCGCTGATCGAATAGTCGAATCGGCGCTCGCTTCGCTCGCGAAGTTGCCAGTTGCCAGTTGACACTTGTCAGAATGGTCACCCGAGCGCAACGAGCAATCCTGGAGTCCCAGATTCCCAGACTCACAGGCTCCGAGATTCCCAGATTCCTTTCCACCCGGGCCACGATTCTACGATTCCACGATTCCACGATTCAACGACCCTGCAACCCCTCGAGTGCTTTCTCCCGCGTCCATGACCCGGACCGCCTGGATTCACCGTTAGTATTGGCGATCCCTGTTCCACGAGCAGCACTCAACAATGAACTTCAGAATTGCAGCAGCGCTCCTGATCGTATTTCAGGCAGTGAACGCCGGCGCCCAATCAACCATCGAATGGACCGGCGGCGGCGACGGTGTCAACTGGAACGACGCGGCGAACTGGTCGCCGCAGCAGGTGCCGGGCAGCGCTGACCACGCCGTCATTGGTGGCTCGGGCACCTATACCGTAACAATGAACGCCAACGCCGTGATCGCGCGCCTCACAGTAGGCGGATCGGCCGGCCAGCAAACCCTCGACACCAACAATCGAACCGTGACCGTCTCGGAAACGGCAACGATCTCGGCAAACGGGGTTCTCTTTCTTTCAGGCGGCACGTTTGGCGCAACGCAGGGTGCGACCGTCGACGGTTCATTCGTCTGGCACAGCGGCTACCTGGACGGTCAACTTCTCGCTACGAACGAGGCAACGCTGACTTCATCCGGCGCGAAAAGTCTACGTGGGCGCCTTGAGAATACCGGCTCGATGGTGTGGGACGAAGGTCCCATCTATCTCTACGACCAGCAGATGCTGCTCAATTCAGGGACCTTCGAGATAGCTAACGCAGCGAATCTGAATCTTTATCGCTATGCCGGTAATGGGCCGTGGACTTTCCGCAACACCGGCACCCTTATCAAGTCCGGACCGGGCACATTTACTGCGGCCAATACGAATGAGCTGCTTGGCAATGTGGTCGTTCAGGAAGGCGCCTTGCTGATTAATCACAACGCGACCTGGGAGAACACGAATATTTCCATTTCCGCGGGCGCTTCGATAACGCTCGGTGGAGGTACACACACGATCGTCGGGACGCTCACAGGTTCGCCGGAGGGCGACCTGTTTTCATCGAATGCCGTCATACAGACGGATGCGGGTGGCTCTGCGTTCAACCTCGGCGGCACCGGTTTTCAATGGACCGGTGGTTTTATCGATGGCGAGACACCGCTGGTCAACAAGGCATCGATGTCGATCCGGCCGGCCTCGGCGGCCTCGCTGCGGGGCAACCTTACCAACGAGGGATCCCTGTTGTGGGATAGCGGCCAGCTGTATCTCTACGTTGATCAAACCCTCCTGAACACGGGTACATTTGAGATCGCGACCGACCAGAACCAGAATCTGTATCGGTATGCGGGTAATGGTCCGTGGACGCTGCGCAATACCGGAACGCTCATCAAGTCGGGCGACGCGAAACTCACCATCGCCACCAACTCCGAAATGCTCGGGACGGTGAGTGTGCAGGCCGGAACCCTCGAGGCCAACTTTAACGCGACCTGGGACAATACAACAATTTCCGTCGCCTCCGGAGCACTGCTCGATCTTCGTGGCGGGACGCACACGATCATGGGGACGCTGTCCGGGAATCCGGAGGGCGACCTTACCGCGTCCAACGCGAGCGTTCAGACCGATGCGGGTGGTTCGACGCTGAACTTTGGCGGTACCGGCTTCCAATGGACCGGCGGGTTCATCGACGGCTCCACGCCTCTCGTCAACGAGGGTCTCATGCGAATCCGGCCGGCATCGTCCGCCTCGCTGCGTGGAAATTTGACGAACAACGGATCCCTCCTGTGGGATCGTGGGCAGCTCTACCTCTACGTGGACCAGACGCTCCTTAACACCGGCACGTTCGAGATTGGCTCCGATCAGAATCACAACCTCTATCGCTACGCCGGCAACGGGCCGTGGACGTTTCGCAACACCGGAACGATGATCAAGACCGGCTCCGGACAGCTGACCCTCGCGACAACAAACGAGTTTCTCAGCGACGTTTCAGTAGAGGGTGGCGTCCTGGCCGTAAACTTCCATTCGATCTGGGAGGACACGAACATCGCAGTTGCCGCTGGTGCAACGCTCGACCTTTCGGGCGGCACACATACCATCCGCGGTACGTTGACCGGAACGCCGGAGGGCGACTTCGTATCGACGAATGCGACGCTGCAGACCGAGACCGATGGTTCCTTCCTGAATCTTGGCGGCACCGGCTTCCAGTGGACGGGTGGTTTTCTCGACGGCGACATGCCGCTCGTCAACTTGAATGCCATGCGGATCGCTCCGACGTCGTCTCTGTCGCTTCGCGGCAACCTGACCAACGAGGGCGACCTGCGATGGGACAGAGGGCAGGTGTACATCTACGACGACCAAACGCTTCTCAACAACGGAACGTTCGAGATAGCGACTGATCAGAATCAGAACCTGTATCGTTATGCCGGCGACGGACCGTGGATCTTCCGGAACGCCGGTGCGCTGGTGAAGTCCGGATCGGCGCAGCTCTCGATCGCCGTGAACACCATCGCCGACGGAACCATTGACGTGGAGTCCGGCGAGCTCAGTTTCGCGTACGATACATACTGGCCCGATGGTTCAGTAATCAATGTTTCCGACGGCGCCGGAGCCACGTTTCGGGGTGGCACGCACACGTTTGATGGCAAGGTGACGGGAGCGATCGCAGGCAGCCTGACACTCGCAAACAACTTTGTCGGTACGGGCAGCGCCGAACTCGCGTTTACCGGATCCGGACTTGCCTGGGAATCCGGCTATCTGGTGGAGGGCACCGTGACAAACTCGGGCCTGATGACCGTTCAGGGGAATTCCCAGTCTCGCGGCGTGCGTGGGCAGCGCTCCATATTCCGGAACGACGGCTCAATCGACTGGTCCGACGACGGATTCATTTACATCTTTGACGGAGCGGAGCTGGTAAACGCGGGCTCGCTCGCAATCCTCGGCAACGCCAACCTGCGCGGACTCAGCACGAACGGACGATTCACCAATGCCGCGACGGGTACACTGCGGAAGTCGGGTGACGCGCTCTTCACTATTGGCACGGACATCTTCCGGTATCCGTACTATCCCCGCCTTGAGGTAGCGTTGGGCGGACGCGTAGAGTTTGACGGGCCCGTTGATGTTACTGGAGCAGACGTGCAGGACGCGGCAGTTCATGCTGTTGGCGGAGACGACGTGAACGTCGTGACATGGCTGGGACCCCTGGATCTCGGTCGCAGTTCTCGGCTCGAGCTGGGGTTGGGCGGGACGTCTCCTGGGCCCGGCGGATTTGACCAGGTGACCGTATCGGAGATCGCCATCGCGAACAAATCCGAAGACGGAGCGAGTGCAAGCGAAACATTGGCTCAAGACGGTGTTGCTTCCCTTGACGGTGCCCTGGATATTCAACTGATCGACACATTCCAGCCGTCGAATGGCCAATCGTTCGACATCATTTTCGCCACGGGTTTCGAAGGTGGTTTTCGCGACCTATCGTCGCTCACGATTGAAGATCTGACGATGTCATTGTATCCGTCGATCACTGACGGCTACTATCGACTGACGGCCCGGTCCGGGATTGAGACCCTGTCGGCACTCGATTCTGTGACG
>JAGQWL010000349.1 GCA_020437385.1 Bacteroidota bacterium | reverse complement strand
CTCTCCCCTAACAAAAAAGGGGTACCCTTTCGGGCACCCCTTTTTGAAGCTAAGCGACAAACAGGTCCATTGGATCCGCTAGCGCAATTCCGATGCAGCAGATCCTAGTTCGGCCAGGATGCGAAATTGCCGCAGTACGATGCGTTGTCCGTTCCCAGCAGGTCACGCTGCACGCCGAGGATGAACGCATTCATGACCGCGCGCGGTGATACGTGCAGCTTGCCATTGCCGGTGACCGCGACCTTGCCGAAGTGGCCCATTTCCAGCGCGTGTCCGTTTTCGTGGAGCGCAACGGTTTCGATGTCGATGCCGCCAACGCCGGTGTCCGTCCAGGCGAAGGCGTCGTTGTACCACACTTCCTTGAGTGCCGTGTCAGTCCGGCCGTTGTTGTCGACGTCGGACGGTGTGAAGTTTCCGCCGCCGTCAAACGAGCCGAAGATGTACGTGAAGGTCACGCCGAGGACGTTGTTGCTGGCGCCGGGGCCCAGAACGAGGTCGAAGATTGAACCGGGAAGGAATCCCAGCGTGACGATATCCGCCACGAACGGGTCGCCAGGACTTCCGTTCAGCGCCAGGATCGCGCTCGGCCAGACGCCAGGATCCGGCCGCTTGACCAGTGGCAGGGCGTTGCAGGCGGTCGAGCCGTACGTACCGAACGTCGCGTCGACGATCGGCTCGCTGTCAATCGATCCATTTGCGAAGTTCAATCCCAGGAGTTGCGAGCTCATGTACGTGATGTTGTCGCCGTCGGCGAGACGTCGATCATCGTTCGGAACCCACTTCGACGACAGTCGCAGCGTGCGGTTGAAGGCGAAGACAGTCTGTCCTGCTTCCCCGCCGTCCGGAGACGTGACGTATTCGGCTTTCGCCACAGCGAAGTTTGCGCCGGCAGCGGCAAGCTGCTCATTCACAGCTACGAGGAAGGGGCTGACATCGTCGCCGTTCTTGGATGCCGACGAGAAGTCGGCTACGACGACAGGAGACAGGCCCGAGTCATCGGATGCGCGAGTCTGTACTTCGGATGGCGATTGCGAGTCGCACGCGCTGAAAACCAGTGCGGCGGCAAACAACGCCGGTAGGGTCTTTTTCATAGGTGAAAAGGGGATTGGATGACTAAGGGAGCAGAGCACGATCAAGCAGCGAACGCCCGGTATCTGGGAGCGGCAGGCAATCCGCGTGGATGCCAGACGTCTCTGCACTAGACCCCTAAGTCTAGGAGAACAAAGGGAAAGAGTAAACAAGAATGCGGCGCGAACCGTCGAATTCAAAATGTCCGTTGTCGGTTTGCGCGCCGGGCATTACAGCGGACGATGCGAGATTGCCATGCGACATGGTTCGCTGCGGACCATGGGAGATGGCCATCCGAGATGGTTCGCTGCGGACTATGGAAGATGGTCCGCCGGAGATGCGATGAGTCGATCCGCCAGTCCGCGGATATACCGTTGGAGGTGAAGTCGTTCGATCCAGTCGCGCGGTATTCCGGATTCGCCGTAGTGCGCGCCGGCGATCTGGCCGCAGACTGCCGCGGTGGTATCCGCATCGTCGCCGAGGTTCGCCGCCGCCAGGATCGCCTCGCGGAAGGAATCAGTCGTCGCAAAACACCAAAGCGCGGCCTCGAGCGATTCGACGACGTATCCGGACCCGCGTATCTCGTCCACGCTCTTGTTGAGGTAGTCGCCGCGTGCGATGGATTGCAGTCGCGACGAGAGGGATCCATCATGGGCGAAGTGTGCCTCTGCTGTTGCGTTTGAAGGTCCGCCTTGTACAGCATCCGACCGGCCTTCCGTCGCATTAGGGGCAGATGCTTCCGTTCGATCGACCGTATCGGAGGCCCGGCGCGTCGCCTGACCGGCCGCCGCGAGCATCTCTCCCTTCGTCGCGGCGCCGAGTCCGGCGCGAAGGACGTCGGCAAGCATCTCACACGCGTCGACGGCCTCGGCCGTCCCGTGTGTTGTCCGCGAACTGTCGCGAGCAAGCTTGCGGATCTGTTCTTCGTCTGGCCAGGCGAAGAGGACAACCGGCGCGAGTCGCATGATCGATCCGTTGCCGGCGGATTGCGGATTCGCGGACCCGCTGAACGGATCACCGTTAGCCTCGAACCGGCGCAGCGCCGCACTTACGGTGTTGCCGATGTCAAAGCACCTGCCGGTCGAGCTGAAGTATCCGGTGTCGCGCCACTTCACGTAGCGTCGCATCTGATCAGCCGGATCGAAGCCGTTCTGGAGGAGACTGGTCGCGAGGCAGAGCGCCATCGAGGTATCGTCCGTCCATTGACCGGGTGTCAAACCGAACGGTCCGCCGCGACCATGTCATCGATCGGCTCAAAAGACCCGCGGTAGCTGAACTCAAGCGTCGTGCCGACGGCGTCGCCGACGGCGAGGCCGAGCAGGCATCCGCGCGCGCGGTCGATGACGGAGTGCTGCGTGTCTATCGGGTTCATCCTGGCAGGATACGAATGACGCGTGTTGCCTTTCTGCAACACAGCCGCGGGCGCCCGACGGGCGCCCACGGCGTTGCCGATTCGGCGAATGAAAGAACAGCGGAATGAGAGACTCGGCCAGGCTGCCTCATTTCCCAGCTCCACCCGTCCACCCAATCAGTCTTTCATTCCCTCATTCCCCCATTCCTTCATTCCCTCATTCACTCCCGTACTCCCCTACTTCCCCACACCCCCGGTCCCGCGCGGACGCTTGACATAGATCGCCACCATCTCTCCGCGGCGCTTCGCCTCGGTCCCGATCAGCGCGTGCGCGACCTTGTCGCCCGTGTTCGGTTCCTTGATCCGCTGCACGAGTAGTCCGTTGGCGCCGATCTTCGCGGCCTTCTTCCGCGCCTTCTTGAACAGGCGCGCCTCGTCCGTCCACGCGTAGTCACCGCGCGAGTACAGCAGCGCAACCTTCTCGTAGTCGCCGGGGATGTCGTCCTCCTCGAGATACACGACAACGTCACTCGGGTTAATTGGCGCGTAGGTCTTGTTGTTAAGCGGTGCAACGGACGTCGTCACACATCCAGTGGCGGATGCAGCCAGCGCGAGCACCAGCATCAGCGGCAGCGTCAGTCCGCTGCCAGTACGTTTGATCAGTTTCATCTTGTTTGCCAGGTTAGTCTTGAGTACGCTGCCTCAACGCATCAACACCATCGACCCCGTCGCAACACTCACACCGCGAGCAGCACGCGCCGTGACACGATAGAGGTACGTTCCGTTCGGAAGTGACGAGCCATCGACCTCTACCTCGCCGGTCGAACCGCTCATCTGTCCCGCATCGACCGTCACCACGCTTCGTCCGAGCAGGTCGAAGACCTCCAGCCGGACGTCCGACGTTGCGGGCAGCTCGAACGCGACCGTCGTTGCGTCCGCAAACGGATTCGGATAGTTCCCTCGAAGCCTCAGCGCAAGCGGTGCCTCGGGGTCGGGCTCGTTGGAAGTGATGGTTCCGCGGACGAACGTCGTTTCCGTCACGGGCCCGATGGTGTGGAGCGAACCATCCGTCGTGATGACGCGATGGAACACCGTCACCGGCGTCTGGAACGGAACGCCCCCGGGCTCGTGGGCCGCCAGCGAATCGAAGATCGCAGCGGCGCTCGCCACGCTCAGGCGGACCCTGTTACCAGGGCTTCGGGCTCGCTGCAGTCGCGATCGACAAGGAGTTCGACATCCTCTTCATGTATCGGCAGGACGTTCCGGCGGACTCCGGCCTCGTCGGCTTCGAGGACCTCACACCCAACACGACGGTCCTCGGACCACCGAGCGAGCCGGTTTCATTTCCGGACGGTGCTTTCGTCCAGCCGTGTGGCGCGATCTACGACTGCCTGCGCGCCTGGTCAGGTGAGCAGGTCATCATCAGTCCGCTTTCGGGTGCGCCGAATCGCGATCCGCTGGTCATCGAGTTCACGTCGCCGCAGAGCAGTGTCGGTGCACACGTCAACGGACTCTATCAGGACGGAACGGACCTCGCGACGCTGACGGCGACGGCGTACCGGGCGGATGATTCGGTTGTGGATACGGACGTGCTGTCCTTCGTTTCCGCTCCCGCGTGGGGATCCCGCTTCAAGCTCGCGCAGGGACCGGGGACCGCCGAGATCACGCGTGTCGTTCTTACGCCGCACTTTCCGAGTGACGCGGTGATCGTCGACGACCTACTCTACGATGACGAAACGATCCTTCCCGTCGAACTTGCGTCATTCTCAGGCGTGCTCGATGGAAGTCTGGTGCGCTTCAAATGGACTACGTACGCTGAGGCGAACGTTGCCGGATTTCGGATCGAGCGTGAGCTGCAGGGGGAGTGGTCGGGAATTTCGGAATTGGTCTCGGCGCGCTATCCGAACGGGGGAGCGTACGAGTGGTCGGGATTCGATCCGTCGGTCGGATCGATGAACGCCGGTCAACAGATCAGCCGGGAACGGAGCGCGAGTGGGTCAATGCGACTCAGGCTGGCGTCTGTCGATAGGGACGGATCGATCGGATACAGCCGCGTTGTAGAGCTGCGCCGGCCGATCACGGGGCGCTTTGAGTTATCAGAGGTGTAGCCGAACCCTGTCGGGGATCGCGCGTCGATTGAGCTGCGCGTTCGCGAGGCGCAGCGCGTGACGGCCGATCTGTTTGACGTGCTCGGTCGCCGCGTCCGACGCGTGTATGACGCGGATGTCCCTGAAGGCGGACAGATTGCGGTGTCGATTCCACGCGGTACGATGACGGCAGGGCAGTACTTCCTTCGTATTAGCGGCAAATCGTTTGTCGCGACGCGGCGCGTCGTTGTCGCTAAGTGACCAGAGGCAAAAGGACTGTCGTTCACCGGGCCCGCGACCAAATCTTATGGATTGGCCAAGGCGAACTCGTACGTACAGGCGGCCGCTCCGTCCGGTATGTAGCTCACGCGCTTGACCGGCGTTTCCAGAATGTGGGCAAGAAACGCTGCCTCCAGCCGGCACGGCAGACGCGTTTGCTTCACCGCTTCCGGAAACGGACAATTGCATTCCCGAACGACGATTCCGTTTTCGTCCGACGAAATCTTAGGCATGAACCCCTGCTCTTCCAGCAGCACACTCAACACGCGAACACGTCCCTCGTGATCGGCGGGCCGCAGAGCTGCCGTCCGTAGCGTCATGTCGGCTTGACGATTGGACCAGTACTCCCGAAAGAAGGTGTCAATCAGATCCGCGCGCCCCGCGGCGTCGAGAAACGCAAGCAGTGATCCAAGTAGCTCATGGTCGCGCGATGGAAAGAGGCTCTCCGCTTCGGAGGTGAGCGAGTAGACCATGCTCGGTCGGCCGCGGCCGTAGCGATTTGATGTCCTGGCGACGAGTCCGTCGCGCTCCAATACGCCGAGGTGCTCCCGCAGGGTTGTCCGAGTGAGGCCGATCGACTCTTCTGCGTCGTCAAGGGAGATGGACCCGCGATGTTTGATCAACAACAGGAGATCGCGCTTTGTACCGGAAGGGAAGAGACTCAGTCCAGGCATCGGCTGTCTACTTTGCTTTCGTTTGGTGCATGCCGGGGGCGTCCGAAGTGCACACCGAGGCAACGAGCTCGGCGAGGTCGATCTGGTTGACGGCGCACACAGCATTTTCGACGGCTCCTTCGTGGCAGAGTCCAGCGATTCGTGCTTCCTCGTAACCGCGGGCGGCTGCTGCGGCGCACGCCCCGCGGACGGTTGTCGCAATGCGGATCATCCGATTTGCGTAAGCCTCACCGGAGTCGTCGAGATTATTCATCGGTATTGGTCTGGTTGAACTGTGCCTCGTTTTCTCACTCCCAGAATCGAATGTTCCACTCTGGTGCATCGGTTGCGTGATCCGCATTCAGCGATTCGCAGAGAGTCTTCAGCTCGGCGTCTGTGGATGCCCGTTCCAGCGCGGGGAAGACATCACGTTCCTCGAAGCGTATGTGCTCCTTCAGCAGCTCGGACAGATCGGCGAAACATTGCGTCGAACTGCGGGCATCAGCTGCCTGGGCGACGAGGTCCCGGATTTGCTCGTGCTCGCTCAACACTCGGTCCACAAGTTCGGGGATGCGAGCGGCCCTGACAAGCGGAACCAGATGCACTTCTTCCAGGCGAAAATGTGGAGCCAGTTTTGTGTTCCAGACAAACTTCGTGTAGCCGGCAAGCGTGGCACGGTCGACGGACCGGCCCAGTCCGGTACTGAGACGTTTCGCCACTAGCAATCCTTCGAAGTGATCGTGCGACAGGATTTCGAGATAGTGAGAGCGCTTCATGTGAGTCGGTTGCGGCCTAGGCCTTCTTTCCGGGTTTTCGTGCGGATTACGTCCGCTGCGTCGCTTTTCGGACCGGCTCTCGGACGGATTCCGTCGATTCCAACACACAAATGTACGAATTTGCTTTACAAACAATAAAAAAGGTATTAAACTGTTTTAATAAACAAGCAAGGTAATCGCCTCATTTCTCAGGGACCGATCAAGGGCTCCGATCAAGATGAACCGACAACAGCAAACAATCGCAGAACTCGTCTCCGAAGACTACCGACGAGCAACAGTCTTCAAAAAGCATGGCATCGACTTCTGCTGTGGTGGCGGAAATACGCTCGAATCCGTATGTAATAAGCGTGGACTCTCAATCGATGAGGTCGAGCGGGAATTGGCGGATGCGGAGCAGAGCGGTACCGCGTCGCTGCGTGTATCGCATTGGCAACCCGACTTCCTGGTCGACTTCATCGTAAACGAGCATCACGGATATGTCGCTGAGAGCATTCCGCTTCTGCTCGAGTTCACGCGTAAGGTGGCGCGCGTACATGGTGAGGAAAACCCCAGCCTTATACAGATCGCCGAGCTATTTGAATCCATCGCTTCTGAGCTGAGTCAGCACATGGCGATTGAGGAACGGATCCTGTTCCCCGGCATCAAGGCGCTCGTGCGGCAAGACTCGAGCGATGGCACCACACGGTTCCCCGGAGCCCGGACGATCCCAATTCAGATTCGAAAGATGATCGATGATCATGAGCACGCCGGTGACACGATGAAAGCCATCCGCGAGTTGTCAAACAATTACACGCCGCCTGCGCATGCCTGCAACACGTACCGCGTGTCGTTCGCCAAGCTTGAAGAGTTTGAAGACAACCTGCACCGGCACGTGCACCTGGAGAACAACATTCTCTTTCCAAAGGCTCGCGAGCTGGCAGGCGCGGAAATCGAATCCTGACGTCAACGTCTATTGCCCCACAACCCAGGCATCTGTCTCATGACTTATCCGGAACGCTTTGCTGTTGCGATTCCTGTGCTCACGCTTTTGGTTCTATCGTGGTCTATTGCCGGCTGCCAGCCCACGGCTAACGATGCAGCGCTTCCAATCGAGACGGCCGTGCTGACGCACGCGCCGGAGGTACCACCGGCGATCAAACGCAATCACCCGGCGCGCGTGGTCGTCAATCTCGAGACGCAGGAACTCGTGCAGAGACTTGCCGACGGGGTCGACTACACCTTCTGGACATTCGGCGGCAAGGTTCCGGGAGAGTTCATTCGCGTTCGGCAGGGAGACGTGGTCGAGTTCCATCTCAACAACCGACCGGACAGCCGAATGCCGCACAACATAGATCTTCACGCGGCAACGGGTCCGGGCGGCGGTGCGACATCGTCCCTCGTTATCCCGGGTCAGTCGGCAACGTTTGCCTTCAAGGCCCTGAATCCGGGTCTTTTCGTTTATCACTGTGCCACCGCGCCGGTCGGTATGCACATCGCAAATGGGATGTACGGTATGATACTCGTCGAACCGGTCGGCGGTCTGCCGCCCGTTGATCGCGAATACTACCTGATGCAGGGTGAAGTCTACACTGCAGGCGGGTATGGCGCACCCGGTCTTCAGCCGTTCAGTTGGGACAAAGCGCTTGCCGAGAGCCCCGACTATGTCGTGTTCAACGGGGCGGTGGGGTCGCTTGTTGGTGACAAGGCGCTCCGAGCCGACGTCGGCGAAACGGTTCGCCTTTTCGTTGGCAATGGAGGTCCGAACCTTACCTCGTCCTTTCACGTCATCGGTGAGATCTTTGATCGCGTCTATAGCGAGGCCGGGAGCGTGGTGTCTGAGAACATCCAGACGACGCTGATTCCCGCAGGAGGGGCCGCAATAGTGGAATTCAAGACGCAGGTCCCGGGGGACTACATTGCGGTCGATCACGCGATCTTCCGCGCGTTCAACAAGGGGGCGCTCGCAATTCTGTCCGTCGCCGGTTCCCCCGACTCATCCGTCTATTCCGGACGGATCGATGAACGAGTCTACATGCCGGAGGGAGGAGCAGCGCAGAGCATCCCAGGTACGGCGCCGGAACCTGCACGCGCCACAACGCTCGCCGAGCGCATTGAGTTCGGCGAACGGGTCTTCGCGGCAAACTGCGTGGCGTGCCATCAGGCAAACGGGCAAGGCATCCCGGGAGCGTTTCCCCCGCTCGCCGGATCCGACTTCCTGAACGGAGACAAGGGTCGCGCGATACAGGTTCTTCTCAACGGCCTGGAAGGTCCGATCACGGTAAACGGAAATACGTTCGACGGCGTCATGCCCGCGTTGAGCCTGTCGGACGAAGACATTGCCAACGTGCTGACGTTCGTCTACAGCCAGTGGGACAATTCGGGACAGACCGTGCTTCCCTCCGAGGTCGAGGCTGCACGAAAATAGCCAGGTGTAGAGCCCATTGCCGCCGCATCCGGAATGATCCACAAACCGGCGTACCGGCCTACTTCTCCGCTGTTCACTGCGCGCGCAGCGCGGCTCGCTGCATAGCGATCAGCTTCCGGATCCCGCCCGCTGCCAGGTCCAGCAGCGCGCCGAGTTCCTCGCGTGAGAAGACACCCTGCTCGCCCGTCCCCTGCACCTCGATAAACTGGCCCCTGTGGTTCATCGCGACGTTCATGTCGACGTCGGCCTTGACGTCGAGCTCATAGTCGAGATCCAGCTGCGGCTTCCCATCCACGATCCCGACGCTCACCGCTGCGACCGGTCCGCGGATCGGGTTCTTCCGGATCAATCCGCGTTCGCGAGCCACCGCGACTGCCTGCGACAGCGCGACGAACGCACCGGTTATTGAGGCGGTTCGTGTGCCGCCATCCGCAGCGAGGACGTCACAGTCACAGGTGATCGTGACGCCCGGCATCTTCTCGAGGTCGACCCCTGCACGCAGCACCCGGCCGATGAGTCGCTGGATCTCCGTCGCGCGGCTGTCAGTCCCACGGCGCTTCCGCCGGTTCGTCGAGCCCGGCAGCATCGCATACTCCGCCGTGACCCAGCCCCTGGTCGGCACGCCGGTAGCCTTGTCGATCATCCACGGCGGCGCCTCTTCCGAGATGCTCGCCGTACATAACACGCGCGTTCCGCCCTGCGTGATCAGCACGCTGCCGGCTGCGTTTGTCGGATACGGTTCGATAGTGGTCGGGCGGAGGGCGTTGGGGCGACGTTGTGGCACGGCTGAGAGGGATGGAGAGTGAATGGGAGAATGAGGGAATGAAGGAATGAAAGAATGAACGCCCAACGTCCAATCGATGTCGAAAGCGCTGAGGCTATCCTGCCCACGGCCACCTGCTCGCAACTCACAACTTTGCGAGCGAAGCGAGCGCCTTGTAGGAAAAACCCCGCTACCGATAGTCGCCGCCTGCGCCCCAACTTAAGCTTGAACAACCGGCGCGCTACGTATGGCAGAAAAAACTCCAGACACCATTCCGCCCATGTCCTCCAAGGCCCGCGTCCATGCCGCCCTGAATCGGCAACCCGTCGACCGGCTGCCGGTCTGGATGTGGTACCACCCGGATACGACGCGACGGCTCGCCGATGCGCTGGAGATACGGCCGGCGGATGTCGTGGTTGCGCTAGGCGATGACATCCGCCAGACCTGGGTTGGCGGCAACCACGCGATGGAGGGCATCGTCCACGAACACGAGGGCGACGGACACATCGACGACTGGGGCATCGAGTGGGTGAAGGTCGGACTCTTCAATCAGATCAAACATTCGCCGCTGCGCGGCGCGACCGAAGCGGAGATCCGCAGCTACAAGTACCCTTTCGATCGGATCGATGCGCTTCTCGCGAACATGGATCCGGTCATGGAGCGCGCCGCCGAGTACTTCATCGGATGCGACATCTCGCCGTGCCTGTTCGAGATGGTCTACCGGGTCCGGGGCATGGACGACGCACTGCTGGATATTGCCGCTAACACGAAGTTGTCGGACTTCATGATCTCCGAAGCGGCGACCTTCGCACTGGAGCTCGCGCGACGTGCGTGCGACACCTACGCCATTGACTGGCTGTGGTCCGGGGATGATGTTGCCGGCCAAACAAACATGATGATCAGCCCGACGATGTGGCGGGAGCGGATTAAGCCGTACCTCGCGGAGATCGTCAAGGTCGCGAAGTCCCGCGGCATCTGGATGGCGCATCACTGCTGCGGTGCGATGCGCAGTATCATACCGGACCTGATCGAGATCGGCATCGACGTGCTGAATCCGATTCAGTGCAACTGCCCGGGCATGGAGCCACTCGGCTTGAAGGCGGATTTCGGCTCAGAGCTTGCGTTCATGGGCGGCGTCGACACGCAGGGCGTCCTGCCGAACGGTACGGGACAGGAAGTGTATGCGGCCACACGTCGACTCGTCGAGGGAATGACGTCGGATGGCGGCGGCTACATCCTCGCGGCCTCGCACTCCGTTCCGCCGGAGACGCCGTTCGATAACATCTTCGCGATGTACGAGGCGGCGGGCATCACGCGCGAATACATCTTCGACCGGGCGGCAGATCTTCGAGCGGCAAATCCACGCGCGGCAGATCTACGGGCCGCAGATCTACGTGCGGCTGATCTACGTCCGGCAGATCCAAGCGTGGCAGATCCAAGCGTGGCAGATCTTCAGGCGCCAGATCTTTGAGCCCGGTCGGCGCCGGGTGCTGCATCCAGCTAGACGCAAAAAGGGCGGCGGACACAAGATCCGCCGCCCTTCGCGCTGAACGCCACTATCGGCCATCGATCAAACCGGCATGGTATGCGGGTCGTGCCGGTCCAGACGGGCCTAGCGTGTCAGTATCATCCGCCCCTTTACGGATTCCACACCGGTCGTTCCCTCAACCTGAAGCCGATATAGATAGACGCCCGATGGTCGGTCCGCAAGATCAACAACAACCTGACGGTTGGTGCCGGCAGTGAACGAATCCGCAACGCGCGCGACCTGCCGCCCCGTGAGGTCGTAGACGTTCACGTCGACATTCGCATTTTCTGCGAGATCGAACGCAATCGTCGTGCTGCCTGTAAAGGGATTCGGGTAGTTGCCGCCAAGGCGAAGGCTTTCCGGCACTGTGTTGTCGCCATCGACGGATGTCACGACCGCGGCCGTAGCAGACGAACCGTCGGCCAGCGTCGTTCCGAGCTGGAAGCCGGGTCCGTCACCGTTGGCGGAGGGGTCAAGGAATCCCGAGGCGTAAGCAATAGCCGCACCACCGCCCAGCTCCGTGAGGTCGAGCGCGAAAGATGCCACGATCGTTGACGTTCCTGCGGCAAGTACGTCGATGGTGTAGGCGGCTGCCGGGACGGTCAGGCCGGAGGCAATGTCGCCGTACTTCGCACCCTCGACGAGCAGACCGACGTCGCGTGCCCGGATGTCGACGGCCGGCGCGTCGGTTGCGCCGTGCGCGATCAGCAGCGAGACGGATT
>JAGQWL010000348.1 GCA_020437385.1 Bacteroidota bacterium | reverse complement strand
GCTCACTCCGTCAGTCGCGGAATGCGCGCTATGCCCCTTTTTGCGCCGCGGCCGCTCGTGTCGACCCTCCGACCCTCTGATCCATTCGCTTCAAATCAGACCAGTCAGATACGCTATCCAGCTGAGCGACGGGCGCACGTGTGCCGACACGGGCGGCTGCCCGGAAGGATTTACACCTGGGCCGACCTTCCTCGCTCCAGGGTTTCGTCGATAATCCGCCTTGCCACGTCAAAACGAGCGAATGCGTCCCCCTCGACGCTTATGAAGGGCACTCCGGCCTCCTCCAGAAACCGTCGAAAGATCGGCTGTGTCGCTTCACGAACGTGCGGGCCGTCGCGCTGCCCGGGGTCAGCCTCCCACGGGATATCGGTCGCGAGAAGGAGGTACAGGTCCGCGAACTGGTACTGCTCGATTTCATCCGGAACCGCGCCGAACACATACGTCCAGAACACCTTCAACGAAAGGGGATCGGCATCGAGAATTACCAGTGCGTGGCCGTTCGAGGTCGCTTCGCGAATGGCCTGTTCCTGAGCCGTGCGATGCAGGTCGAGGATTGCGGCGAGATCCTCGTATGCGGGCAACGCGCCCTTCATTTCAACAAACCGACGCAGTTGTTCCTCGACAAGTGGACACCCGTAGTGGTCTGCGAGACGTCTCGACAATGTCGTCTTTCCGGTCGATTCGGCACCCGTCAACACTACGCGCACGATGCCGGAACGCGGGTCCGCCGCCCGGCTGTTATCCAGTGACATGCCGCGCCTGTTGTTGAAATTGCGTGCGCCACGCCACGAAACCGGAGATCGAAATCGCGATGTAGATCAGCATCAGCAGACTGAAGACGTAATATCCGTTCAGCATGTACATGTAGAAGGACGCCGCATTGATGACGATCCAGTAGAGCCAGTTCTCCAGCACTTTCTGGGTCACGAGCCAGGTCGTGATGAAGGCGAAAACGGTCGTGCCGGCATCAAGATAGGGGAGTGAGGATCCCAGCCGGTCGAAGGCAAATCCGGCGACGAGCGACAGCCCAACTCCAAATGCCAGTACAAGAACATGCTGCCGGGTGCTGTAGTGGATGATCGGTCGTGTAGGTCCGGAGATCAATGTGGAAACCCGGTCGACGCCGGCGATTGCATCATCGCTAACGGGTCGGTCATTTTCGCCGGCTGTCCGACCCCGCTCGTTGGCCGAAACCCCGGCCACACCGCTGCGCCGTCTACCCGCAACCCAGGCATACCATCCGTAGAAGCCCATCAGGATGTAGTAGCTTTCCTTGACGACGTCGAGCCGGTAGTTCGAACGGGCGGCAATCGTCAAGGCGAGAACGGAGGCGATAATCCCCGCGGGCCAGCAGAGGAGCTTCTCTCGCGAGGCAAGGAGAACGTAGAGTAGGCCGAACACGAGCGCGCCAACCTCTACAACCGTGACGGATCCGACGTAGTCGGAAATTGCATTTCCTAGTTCAGACACGGAGCGCCCGGTTGTTCGTCACTTCGCCGAAAAAGCCCTTCGGTCAAACCGGTTATCGAGGGCTTCGACATCCTGGATGCCCCCATCGAGGGCGCGTTTCTCGTCAACCCGGGAATAGCGGACCTGTCTCGCAAATACACCTTTCCGGTATTCGTCGACAATATAGAGGTAGTAGCGCGTTGTGAACCAGTAGACGAAGATCCCGAACGCGATGAACAGAAGGGTCACGAAAAGCCAGTTGTGCTTCAGGGTCTTGCGGAGCATATACGAGGTGCTCTCGGAATAGCCCGCCGACTCCCCGAAATCGCCGTAATCGTAGCCAATGTCTCCATACTTGCCGGTCTCCATGTTCTGATCCCATTTGGAGAATGACGCGTCAAACAGCTCGATGGTCTTCTCCAGAAGGGGGATCGGAATGAGATACCGATTGACGGCGAACAGTACGCTGCCTCCCAGTCCAAAGGCCAGAATGGGCACCATCAGCACTTCTGCCGAGAACGACACCAGATGCCGAAGCTCCTTTCGCATGCGGAGTCTGCTGAACGATCCGTCGAGCCTTCGACAGTTCCGTCGTGCGAACCGCAGCACGGGGTACGGCAGCGTCGCGACGATGCTGACCGCCAGGAGGAAGACAAGTATGAATAGCGCTGTCCGGATCACAACCAGGTCCGATTACGAATAGTCATCGTGATAAGTGTACGTACGAAACCGCTGAAAATGCGCGTTAACCGTTAGAGGCTTTCGGCTGGTCGACCAGATTATACGTGGATTCAAAGTATATTACGGGTTCGCCTTGCCATAAGGCCGCGTCTCCACTATCAAGTATCGTACGTACAGGTTGATTGGGTGAAACCCTTGTTGTGCAACCTCTCCAGTTCCTCTATGTCGCCGGTCCGGCGAAGGGCGCCTGGATG
Source organism: Bacteroidota bacterium (assembly GCA_020437385.1). Taxonomy (GTDB): domain Bacteria; phylum Bacteroidota; class Rhodothermia; order Rhodothermales; family JABDKH01; genus JAGQWL01. Next base: position 40,146 of record JAGQWL010000348.1, on the reverse strand, counting down.
CCAATCACGCGGATTGGTCTGGATTTCGCTAAGGGTTCATCCGTCCCGCTCTGGGTTCGCCGCACCGCGTTTTTGAACGTATCTGGGGCATTCACAGCAGGTTGGGACGCGTCGGCGCACGAAAGTGATACACATTTGAGACGCAGCATGAGACGGTCCGGGAACACCGGTTTGCTTCCACGGTGCGATCGGACTCGCTGCCTCCGACAAGCAGAAAGAACAGAGCCTGGCGGCGCTAATCGCCAAGCTGCGCAAACAAACAGGGATTGGTTTCCTCTAACCTCGTCAAGATGAGTAACTATTCGAACCGTCAGTATCCTTCAGCAGGCGACTCCGCGCATCAAGGCTCCTATCCGGCCTATCCGACCGCACCGAGTACCTACGGCACGGGTTCTACATTGGACATCAAGAAGTCCTTTAACCAGCTTCTCCAGTTGCTGAAACGTGGCGCCTGGCTGATCGGCCTCGTGTTTCTGGTTGTCGGCCTGCTGGTGACCGTAGCCACCCTTCTGATGAAGCCCGAGTATTCGGCTTCCACGCTTCTCATCCTGAATACCGACAATAACAAGGCTCCAAATCAGGACGCGCTGGACTTTGGCCGCGTTGATGCTGCCGGGATGGATGCCAGCAAGGCCACGCAGACGCTGATACTGCAGGAGTCGATCCTCATTGCCGAACGTACCGTTGATCGGCTGTTCCAGGAAGGAAACAAGATCAAGGGGACGGACATCGACTTCACGTTCCTTGACAAGAAGGAGGATCTCGTTGACGCGCTCGGGCATGAACCAACCGTCACGGACTGGGCGAAGTACCTTCAGGAGAACTACATCCGTATTCGATCAGAAGGGGACTGGCAGACCGGGGCAATTCGAATCGAGGTTCGAAGTGAGAACCCGATCGAGGCCGCGGAAATTGCGAATACCTACGCTGACGAGTACAAACGCTTTTCGCAGGAGGCCAGCCGGCAACAGATCGTACAGTCCAAGGCTTTCCTCGAAGATCAGATTACCAAGCACAAGACAGAACTGCAGACGATCGAGGACCGCATCGCAGAATACCAGCGCTCACAGAGTGCCGTTTCTCTGGAGGCCGCGTCGACGTTGACGGTCACCGAAATCGCGACGCTCGAAGCGCAGCTCAACGAAGCGAGAGTAGAAAAGAGCATGCTCGAGCGAGGGATCACCGCGAAGGAGCAGCAACTCGCCAATATGGCACCTTCCCTGTCGCAGGGGCTGTCTGAAGGGCTTGAAGAAGAGATCGGAAAGGTGAGACAGCGGATCGAGGAGATCGAAAACAAGCTGGAGCCAATCTACCAGAAGAATCCTGAGCTTCGCGACGATCCCTCGGGCGAACCCTTCGTGATGGGAATGACGCAGCAGCTTGCAACGTACCGCCAGCGCCTGCGGACGCTGTCCGAGCAGTACGCGCAGCAAGTTTCGCCGAGCAGTGGAACGGGGAGTGCGTCGAGTGACGTCGCGTTTGCGTCGACGCTCAAGAACGACATCGAGAATGACAAGGTCGTGGCCAGTCAGCTCGACAGCAAGATCAACGAACTCCGTAGAACGATCGCGGCAAGCTCCGGTAAATTGCGGGCAATTCCGTCGAAGTCCCAGGAGTTGGCCCAGCTTGAGCGACAGCGCCAGTCGGCCGAGGCCAGCTATCTGAGTCTGAACGACAAGCTGCAGGAGGCAAGGATAGCCGAAGAGTCAAAAGTTGGATTTGCGGAGATTCTTCGACCTGCGTTCACGCCGGCAGAACCGGACAAACCGAACAAGCCGCGCAACATCGCGCTCGGCCTGCTACTCGGTCTCATGATGGGTGTGGGAGCTGCCATCGTGCGTCACTGGATGGATTCGAAGATCTACTCTCCAGATGACATCACGTCGATGGGTGTTACGTTGCTCGGCGCCGTCCCGGATATGGCAGACGTGATCAAGTCTGAGTTCAAGGGCGCTCGAACCGCCGATTTCAAGGGTCGACAGATCAGCACCGGCCTGGCCACGTTGCTGACGCCTGCCTCTCCAACTTCGGAAGCGTACCGAAGGCTCTACGTCAACTTGCAGTTTTCGATGCCGGATCGCGTCGTTCAGACTGTGCTGGTGACGAGCCCGGAGGCATCGGTAGGGAAGAGCACAACCTCCATTAACCTGGCGATAACCGCGGCCAAGGCTAAGCGCAAGACACTCATCATCGGTGCGGACTTCCATCGGCCAACTGTTGCGCGGTATCTCGGACTTGGCGAACAGCCTGACCTTTCTAAACTGCTCGACTCGGTGGATATCTCGACCGGCTCCGATTCGTTTGACCCGATGATGAACGGCGCAGGTTCGCGGGAAACCAGGAAGTCGGCCGGAATCGACGGCCTGTCTCTTGCCGACTACGCCACCGGCATCGACAACCTTTTCGCGATCGCGCCGGAGCGGCCGCTCTCGGACCCCGCTGAGCAGCTCGGGTCCAGGGAGTTCCGGGTGTTTCTCCAGCGCCTGAAGGACATGTTCGACGTCATTATCATCGACACGCCGCCCGTATTGTTGACTGCCGACGCAGCGATTGTCGCGACGCAGGCGGACGCCACGATCGTCGTGGCTGCGGCGGGGGCGACAGACCGTGAAGCGCTGGAACACTCCATCGGTGAGTTGAACAGCATCGGCGCAAACGTCGTCGGTGCCGTGATCAACAAGTTCGACCCGAGCAGCGTGCCGGGCTACAAGTCAACCTACAAGTACCGCTATCAGTACTACAACGAGTATTACCGCGGCGACCGCCAGGAGAAACTTGCAACCTCTTAGTTATCTACCAAAAGTGAATATGAAACGTGGATCCGTCGCCGTTTATGGCGCAGTTGTGGTAATCCTCGCGGTCCTGGTACTGCCGTCGCAATCCGCCTCCGCCCAGATGATCGGGCGCGTCGAGCAGACAGAGTCGAATGCTCCGGACTACTTCTACTATGTCCAGCCGGGCACGCGAACGATACAAGTGCACATGATCGGAAGTGTCATGTCGCCTGGTTTGTACGAGGTGAATGACGGTACGACGCTTGGACAGCTCATTGCCTTGTCCGGTGGGCCCCAGCTCGGCGCTCGCCAGCGGCGCAACAAGCGCGAAGTCAGCATTCGGCTCTATCGCCCGTCGACAGATTCCGCCGTGCCCTTGTTCGAGTCTGAGCTCGAGGACGGCGCGTTGTACACGAATTCGTACCCAGCCCTCCAGGAGGGAGACGTCGTACGGGTCGATGTGATCGAGCGGACCGGTTTCAGCTGGCGTGATGCCTTGCAGATCGTTACCGCCACCGCGTCAGCGTATATCATCTTCGATCGCGCAAACCGATAACAGTATCGCATCGTGATCGTTGCAACGCTGCGTCGGAAGACGCAGCGCAATGTCGCATGTGTTTTCGGCATCATTTAGTTCCGGGTGCATTCAGCTATCGAAAGCCTTAGTTCAATAGACGAATCTCTGTCTGGGAATCGATCCATATTGGGTCAGATCCTGACGTGGTTCCGAAAGGGATTCTGGACTGTGTTGGACCAGGCGCTTTACGCAGGGAGCAACTTCGTTCTCAATGTCCTGTTGATCGATGCCCTCACCGAGAATGCGTACGGTGCTTTCGCGGTTGCCTTCTCCGTCTTTCTCTTTTTCGGCACGATACATACCGGCATTATTACCGAACCCATGTTGGTCTTCGGAGCCGGGAGATTCCGCTCTCGATTCTGGTCATACGTCGGGATCCTGCGAAAGGCACATATCCTGTTCGCGGTATTCTCCGGAATTGCCCTCGCGCTGATTTCGTTTGTTGTGGGCCGGCTCGGATCGCCGCTCGTCGCTGAGGCGCTCCTCGTACTCGCCGTTGCGCAACCGTTTATCCTGTTCCTGTGGCTGATGCGACGGGCCTGTTACGTGCTGCTGAGACCTCAGACGTCTGCATTCGGCGGCATCATCTATATGGTGCTGGTTCTGGCCGCCGCGTATGCGCTTCAGAGGACCGGGTCTCTCACTGTCACGTCGGCCCTGCTAGTAATGTCTGGAACCAGCCTGATAGGTGGTCTCTGGATTCTGTGGCGACTCCGTTCCAATCAGTCGACCGGCGAGGACCTTACTGCCGCGGAGGCGATCTCCGAACACAGACGATACAGCGGATGGGCAACTGCGACGGGCGTACTGGGCTGGCTGCCGGGCAACATCCCCTACATCGTGCTTCCCCTGATGGTTGGCACCAGCGCACCCGGCATCCTGAAGGCAATCTTCAACTTCATGATGCCCGCCGCACATGCGTACGCCGCTCTGTCAATCCTGCTTGTGCCGATGTTCGTTCGGGCGCGCGAATCCGGTCGCTTTCGCTCTTTCGTGTTTGCCACAGCCGGTTTGCTGATCGTTGCTAACGGACTCTACTGGATACTTCTTGGCGTTTTCGGCGAAAACCTGATCCAACTCCTGTACAAGGGCAAGTATGTCGAGTACGCAGGGTATCTCTGGTTTGCCGGTGCCTATCCATTTGTTTCCGGTTTGGCCGTGGTTGTGAGGACGGCGCTGCGGTCGCTGGAGAAGCCCAACTACGTTTTCTGGGCGAGTGTTTCGTCCTCGATTACCGCCGCGACGATAGGTCTTCTGCTCATCTATTACATGGGCGTCGTCGGTGCGATCATCGGCTTTTCCTTGAACATGGGTGTTGAACTGGCATTCATGGCGTACTTCTTCAGCGTCTCCTCGAAGGCGAAGGACCTTCAGTTTGTTGATGACGAAGAGGTCGGCGTTGCGAAAACCCCATCCGTCGTGAGCACTCAATGAATCAATCACAGCTGACAGCAACAATGAGTGAGGAGTCGGCGACCTCCGGCAGTGCGGAACGCTGGAGAGTTCTGAGTGAGCTTTTTGCTTTTCTCGACCGCGAGATGGTCGAGTACTGTGTCGTCGGAGACGACGAGAAGATGGTTGCCGGCGCGGATGGCGATGTCGATCTCGTTGTAACGTCGAATGCGCTGAAATCGATGCCGCGACTGTTGCTGCGTTTTGCCATCACGCACGACGCCCGTCTCATGCAGTCCATCCGCCACGAACCGACTGCATACTTTTTTGTCCTTGCCTGGCGCGACGCCGGCGGCGCGCTGCATCTGATGCAACTCGACACCTGCAGCGATTACTACAGGTTCGGTCGGAAGCTGATACCCTACGACGAAATCCTGCGGGGACGCGAGTTTGTTACGGCGGATGACGGAACCGACTACTTCATCGCCGGAAGTACCGCAGCGTTTCTCTACTACATGCTCAAGAAGGTCGAGAAGCAGCAACTCGATCGGCACCATGCGGAGGTGTTGTCGCGTCTGTTCAGACGAGCACCTGATGCGATACGACCGGCGCTTGCGAAATACTGGAAGTCAGAAGTTGTCGATTTGATCTGTGCTGCCGGCGAATCCGGCGATTGGTCGATCGTCAGCGCGAAGATAGCGGATCTTCGAGCCGAGCTTCATTCGCGGATTCCGCGATCCCTGGGAGCTCGAATCTCGGAAGTCCGGAGATTGATCGGCCGGATCCTGATGCCGACGGGATTCTTCATTGCGGTGTTTGGTCCGGATGGATCGGGGAAGAGCACTGTCAACGAACACATCCGCAAGAGTCTGGACCTCGCGTTCTGGGGAAATGAATACATACACCTTCGGCCGCGAATCGGCGTTACTCTGGATGAGAGCAGCCGGATGCCGACGCTTGATCCGCACGGAAAGAAACCCCGTGGATGGCTGAGCTCGGTCTCAAAGCTGCTCTATTACACGTTTGACTACATCGCGGGCTACCTGTTCACTGTCAAGCCGCTGTTGATTCGGTCGAAACTTGTTGTTTTCGATCGCTACTTCCACGACCTGATTGTCGATCCTCGACGTTATCGCTACGGCGGCCCCGCGTTTCTTCCGGCCCTGCTCGCTCGCTTTATTCCGAAGCCCGATGTTTTTCTGTTTCTCGACGCCCCGGCCGACGTCATTCAGTCACGAAAAACAGAAGTAACGTACGAGGAGACCGTTCGACAGCGTGAGGCGTACAAACTGCTTGCGCATCGCCTCAAGAGTTTCAGGATTGTTGATGCGTCAGGCGAACTCGATAGCACCCTGGCAGAGGCCGAATGGGTTATCGTCGATCGCATGGCCGACCGCGTCGAAAAGCGTTTCTGGCTGCGATGAAGCTTTCTACACTTCTCTCAATGATGCCGGGAGGCAGTGAGGTTTGCGCGCTCCCGTCGTGGTCCAACCCACGGCTGCTGTTTTCTTCGGGAACGGCGGCGGAGCGGTGGAACAGAAGTGGGCTTTTCCCCGCGTTCCGGCTGCGAGGTCGTTTGTATCGGACTGCCGTGCGGTCTCGCGTCGCGCTCGTGCCGAACGCGAGGCCCAGAGAGACATCACGCGATTGGCTGCTCGCGGACTTTGTCGAGGACATCCTGCCGGAGATATCCGATGCCTCCGTGCTCGTCGGCACCCCGGGACCGACGCAGAAGGTGACCGTCCAGTTTCGAGGCACGAATGGCGAAGTGGTCGCGTACGGAAAGTACGCCGAGGGGGCGACCGCCCTGGAACGGCTGCGTCGCGAAAGTGCCCTGCTGAATGAGCTTCCGGACGAAGCGGCTCCGCGCAATCTGAAGTTTGGAGCGGTTGGGGATGGCGAAATGCTCATCGTTTCGACCCTGGACGGAGACCCCGTCACGGTAAGTCTGCCGCCTCCAGACGCTGTGGCCGATTGGTGCAGTCAGCGGCAATACGGGAAGGAGTTGGACGTTGCCGAGCACCCGTGGTTGAACGACCTGATTCGCAGATCTCCGAACGCGGCAAAACTGGTAGCTGACCTCGCGTCGCACCGCTGGAAACTGGCGATTCAACATGGCGATTATGCGCCGTGGAACCTGCGGCTGCGTTCGGGAGCGGTTTCGGCTTTCGACTGGGAGTTCGGCCGGGTTGATGGGTTTCCATTCGCAGATCTGGCATTCTATTTCCTTCAAACGGCGGCGCTCGTCCACGATATGGCGCCCCGCGAAGCGCTTCAGCAGACCGCGTCATACCTCGCGGATCGCGTCCTTCAGCCTGACGCCTCGGTAACGGCGGCGACGGCGCTTGCCAAACTGGCGCTATTGGATGCGTACTTCAATGCCCGCGATGACGGGCATACGGACGACGAACCGCTGCAGGCCTGGCGGCTTTCCGTTCTGGGAGGGCTGGTATGAAGCAGCTGTCGGTTATCGCAACTGCGTATGCGTGTGAGCCGGAGACCGGATCAGAAACCGGAATCGGGTGGAACATCGTTCGGGAAGTCGGCCGTCGGGTTGAAGACCTTGTCGTCATTACGCGTGAAAACAACCGCGACGCGATCGACCGTGCCCTTGAACAGGATCCTGAACCCGGCCTGCGTTTCGTTTACTACGATCTGCCGAAGTGGGCAAGGTGGTGGAAGCGAGGTCACCGCGGCGTGCAGGCGTACTATTATCTGTGGCAGATCGGGGCGGCCCGGCTGGCACACGAACTTCACAGGGGCGCTAATTTCGATTTGGCCCACCACGTAACGTTCGGGCGCTATTGGAGCCCGACGTTCCTGACCCGTCTGGGCATCCCACTCGTCTGGGGGCCGATCGGCGGTGGCGAATCGGCCCCTCCGGGTTTCTGGGCCGATTTTCCGCCTCGTGACAAGCTCTTCGAAATGGCTCGCAGCGCTGCGCGATCGCTGGGGCAACTCGATCCGTTTGTCAGACGGGCCGCGCGAAATTGTCGGATGGCACTGCCTACGACCGCCGAAACCGACGCGAAGTTGCGCGATTTGAACGTTGCCAGTACGAGGATACTTGGTAACGCGGCACTCGCCAGCAAGGATTTCGCGAGCCTCGGCGCCATCCCTGCGGTTCCGCCCGCGCCCATCCGCTTTGTCAGTATCGGCCGAATGCTGAACTGGAAAGGCTTCTCGATGTCGATGCGGGCGTTCGCCCGCATGGATCGGCGGGGAAGCGAATATTGGCTGGTAGGGGACGGCCCGGATCGAAACCGGCTCGAACGCCTGGCCGAAGAACTCGGCATCGCTGATGCTGTGAAGTTCACAGGCAACATCAGTCGCGACGAGACGTTCGCCGTACTCGGGAAGTCGCACGTGCTGCTGCATCCGAGCTTGCACGATTCGGGAGGCTGGGTGTGTATCGAGGCGATGGCAGCGGGCCGACCCGTGATTTGTTTTGACCTCGGGGGGCCGGCGCTGATGGTCGATTCTCACTCCGGATTCAAATTGTCTGCCGGTGACACGGAGACCGGCATTCGGCGGCTCCAGGAAGCGATGCAGTCCGCCGTGGATGACCCTCAAACTGTTTCGACGCTTGGAGCCGGGGCGCAGGAACGGGCACGGGAGCTGTTTTCCTGGGAGCGCAAGGCGGATGAAATAGTCGACGCCTACGAAGAGGTGCTTGGCAGAGTGACTACGACCGCGGAGACGCATTGATGAATCGAATTCAGGAAAGAATATCAAACTCGGCGCCGGCGCAGAAGATTGCCTCGATCTTCTCGCTGCCGATCTTCTGGATGCTGCTCGGACCGCCTGCGATTCGTACAGCCGTCGACGACGACCGAAGCGGACTTTCCAGTCTTCAGGGAGATCAGGATATCTGGAACTACATCAGACTCGTCTGGTGGCTACTGTTCGGAACCATCGCCCTCATACTCATCATCCGCGAGCGCCGCCTGTTGCAGCAGATGCTTTCCGAGATCGGGAAACCGGTGGCGTTTGTCTCGCTCTATCTGGTCGGGATGTTTGTTTCGATCGTGCTGTCGCCGGTTCCGATGTTTACCGCCGCCAACGTCGTTATGATGTTTCTGCTGATCATTGCGACGGTTCACATGGCACTCAAGATTTACGGCGGAGTGCTTCCGATATCCCGAGTGCTGCAATACCTGTTGTGGACTGCTGTCTTCCTCCTTCTCTTCGTCTCGGCAATCTACCTCATGTTTCCGCAGCTCGTGTCGACTGGAGTCTTCGGTGCGCGCCTTCGAGGGGAAGGATTTGCGTATGCACCGCTTCTCTCGGTTGTATCCGTCTATCTGGGTATCCACTTCTTCCTGCTGAACAAGTCGCGGAGACGACTGCTGTACGTCTTTCCGATTCTCTTCGGGTTTTACTGGCTCATGTTGGGTCAGACCCGTTCGGCGTATCTCGGTATGGCAGTCGGCGCGTTCATGATGTTCTGGGCGAACGGAAAGCTTGCAAAAAACGTGGTCAACCTGACGGCCGTTGCAGTCGCGGGGATGATCGGCCTCATCGGGATCGGAATGCTGTATGGCACCTCACAGCGAGTAACGTGGTACCTTGATCGCAACTACGAACGATTCATCGTTCGAGACTACTGGGCATTGAAGGACGCAGAGATCCAGGCGAAAAGCCTTGCAACGCTGAATGGCCGTACAGAGGCAGCGGCGGTACTGCTGAACGGGGTGGCATCGCATCCGCTCGGCTTAGGCTACATTGGCGGCGTCCGCTCGTACATGTCAAGACCGGACGTACTGTCCACTCTCCCGGATAAGGCATTCATCGGCGCGCACAACGGTTACCTCGAGGTTCTAGGAGGTGCCGGCATCTTCGCCCTTCTTGGTTTTGTCCTGTGGCTGGGTTGGGTGGTAATGCATGCCTGGCGGTTCAAACACGTGGACGCATTGATGGTCCTTGGAATCCTTTTTGTCCTCCTTGTCGAAGGATTCTTCGAATCGGAGATCTCGCTTCCGTTCCATCAGAGTGCAGTTCTGATCTGGATGATGGGCGGAATCGTCGCAGCGTCCGTCGCCTATGATCGGCGGATTCGGTTGCGCAGGCCAGAGAATTTCGGTCCGCCGCGGCGCTTCGAGAGCGAGGTGGTCCAGCAGTACGACTGATGTATCGAGCGCTGGTGTCGGGTGAAACGGTACGCGGCGTGTTGAGGAGAATAGTGCAAATTCAATAAGCAAGAATCGAGATGCCAGCTTCGAAGGCTAACAAACTCCTGCAGTGGCTGAGACTTTCAGTCAACAATCCGATCGAGGCCATCGACCGTATCGCCACGATAATAGACGTTCGATCGGATCTGATGTTTGTGGAGCCGCCCGAGTACGAAACGGTACAATATGCAGAGGTTTTCGATCGAATATCGAGCCTCAATTCTGTCGATCCGGGCGCGATCCGGGCCGAGGCAACGGAAATCGAGAAGCAGGTCCGAGAGCGGATGCAGGCGCTCAACGATGGTCCGATCGCCCACATCCACAGCGCCGACTTTGCGTTGGCCCGACTCTGTTATGCCGCCGTTAGAGTCCTGAGGCCGAAATCGGTCCTCGAAACGGGTGTCGCCTATGGAGTCACGTCCGCGTTTATCCTGGAAGCGCTCGAGCAAAATGGGGAAGGATCCCTTCACTCCGTAGATCTTCCGCCCCTCGGTCCCAATGTCGATTCCTACGTGGGAATTCTGATTCGCGATGCCGTCCGCAGCCGTTGGACGCTTACACGTGGACCCTCAAGACGCGTGCTGCCCGGCGTACTGAAGACCATCGGTACGGTGGATCTCTTTGTGCACGACAGTCTGCACACGTACAAGAACATCAGCTACGAGCTGGAGAAGGTTTCTCAGCACTTGTCTCCAAATGGAGCGGTGATCGCGGACGATATTGACGAGAATCCGGCGTTTCTTGAGTGGTCGAAAAAGCATCGACCCGGGTACTCGGCGGTTGTGAGAGAGGATGTCAAGGACAGTTTGTTAGGGGTGGCCTTTTTTGCGAATGAAGGTTCTGGTCGTACATAATTACTATCAGCAACCGGGAGGGGAGGACGGCGTCTTTGAGGATGAGTCTGCGCTGCTTGAGCGCAAGGGACATCCTGTCGTACGCGTTGCCGTCCACAACGACTCGATTGATACGATGTCCGTTCTGCAGCGAGCGGCGGCGGGCGTCGGTACGATCTGGAGCCGGACCTCCTACGCTCAGGTGGCAGAGATTCTCGAGCGAGAACGTCCTGACGTGATGCACGTGCACAACACGCTGCCCCTGTTGTCGCCGGCGATCTATCACGCTGCCCGAAAGCACGGCGTTGCCGTTGTCCAGACGCTGCACAATTACAGGATGCTCTGTCCTGGGTCCCTGTTCTACCGTGACGGAAAGATCTGTGAGCTGTGCCTCGGAAAGATGCCGCTACCGGCCGTCGTCCATCGTTGCTACCGTGGATCGACTGTCGCAAGTGGTGCCGTCGCCGCAATGCTCGTCACGCACCGGGCGCTTGGAACGTGGAACCAGGCAGTCAACCGATATATCTCCATGACGGATTTTGGGAAGTCGAAATTCGTCGAGGGAGGCATTCCGCAGGAGAAAATTGTCGTCAAGCCGCATTTCGTAAACGCGGACCTGAGGCCGGGTCCCGGCGACGGTGGCTATATCCTTTTCGTCGGCCGACTGACTGTAGACAAGGGGATCAACGTGCTACTCGAAGCCTGGTCGAAACAGAAGACTGACTTGAAGCTGAAGATTGCGGGGGACGGCCCCTTGCGCGAAGACGTTCTAAAAGTGGCGGCGGAGAACGAAGGAGTCGAATGGCTGGGTCAACGAAAACCGGCAGAGATCTACGACTTGATGGCGTCTGCATGTGCGGTAGTGGTTCCGTCTGTCTGGTACGAGACGTTCGGCCGCGTCGTCGCAGAGTCGTTTGCGGTTGGAACGCCTGCGATCGTATCTCGAATTGGTGCGATCGAGGAACTGGTGGATGAGGGGCAAACGGGCCTTCATTTCTCGCCGGGCGATCCGGTCGAGCTTGCCGACAAGATCAACTGGATGTCGGCAAATCACGCGGCACGGGACGAGATGCGTCGGGAGGCCAGGCGCGTCTACGAAGAGAAGTTCTCGACTGACAGTAATTATCGGCAGTTGATCTCGGTGTATCGAGAAGCCATCGAAGATGTGAGGGCGACAGCATGATGCGGCTCGTCGCGTTCATTCTGCTCGTCGCATTCGTTGGTTCGATTCTCGGCCAATCAGGCGGATTGCGACTCGACGAGGTCCGAATTGATGTCGATGTCGCGCACCCGGATGCGTCGGATTTCAGTGACGGCTCGTCTGCGCGGCCCATGAAGTCGATAGGCGCAGCAGTACGGCGTGCCGTCGAACTGAAGAAAAAGCGAATAGCGACCCGAATCGTGGTGCATCCCGGTGTTTACCGCGAGGGCCCGATCGAATTTGCATACACGAACTGGAAGAACAACGATCCCGGCAACGATACTCCGATCGTAATTGAGGCGGCTACGATTGGCACCGTGTTCGTCCGCGGATCCGAGGAGTTTGATGCGTGGAAGCCCACCGAAACGCCCGGCGTCTTCACACACGACTGGGCATATTCATGGGGCGTTTCGCCGAATCCCTGGAAGGGCGACAGGGAAGTGGCCGACATCGTTTTGCGGCGCGAAATGCTTTTTCTCGACGGCCAGCGGCTGGATCAAGTGCTTCGCGAAAAGGACCTCGCCCCCGGCCGTTTCCTCATTGACGAACGGACAGGCCGTGTAGTGCTCAATCTCGAAGCCGGCTCGCTCCCCGCTGATCACCTGATCGAGCTCGCTGTGCGAGAACGCCTCTGGGATCAGAACTATGAGAACAACGTGACGATCCGCGGCATCAACTTCGAACACGCGTCAACTCCGTGGGACCCCGGCGACGCGGCCGTGCGGATTTCCGGATCGCGCAACGTGGTGTTCGAGGATTGCAAGGTATCCAACACAAACTGGCAGGGGTTGTACGTGGGGGAGTCCTCGAACATAAAAGTTCTCTCGTCCGAGATGAACGACAACGGAGGACAGGGTTGGGGGTTCTTTCGCGTAACCGATGTTGAAGCTGTTGGCAACGAGACCTCGCGCAACAACTGGCGCGGGCATCTCGGCGGATTTGACGGGTGGTCAATGGGAAACAAGCTGCTATCCGTACACAATGCGCTCATCAAGAATCACGTGGCTGTTGAGAACTACTCTCGCGGTATCTGGCTCGACTACGACATCAGCGCCGTCGTTCTGGACAGCGTCATCCTGAGTCGCAATTCGCGCGACGGCTTGTGGATTGAGGCGTCGCAGGGGCCTGTAACCGTGAAGAACAGCACAATCTCGGACAACGTCGAGAGTGGGATCCGAAGCACCTATTCGCGCCTCGTGGTCATCGATAACAACCGAATCACCGGCAACGGCACATCCCAGATTGAACTCGACGGCACCGGGACACGCGTGACGCGCGATTTCGAGTCCCGACGGGATTTGCCCCTGACGCTCCGGGAGTGGGTGATCACGCACAACGAAATCCATGGGCCGGTTTCGATCTCAACTGGTCAGGTGGTCAAGCGGGCAGATTGGACCGAGTTTCTGTCGCATCTCGTGATCGACGAGAACCGTTATTCCGGCCCCGGTGGCAACACGTCGTTTCGAATCTTGAACGACACGTGGACGTTTGCGAATTGGCAGGCCCGGACGGGCCAGGACCGTCGAAGCTCCACCGGATCCTAGCAGTTTCTTTACTAGATATCTGCAGAAGATCCAATCTCTTAACCGCCTCGTTGGACTAAATTCCGGCAGGCTTCCCACCCAGAGTCTTCCATTTAGTTGCGAGAAGTGCGCGAACCCACAGAAGTCTGGGGACCGGGGGTTAATCCGCTATTGCGAGTTTGGTCGGTAGTTTTCTGCAGTTTCCCGCGGCAGAAACACGTATTCCGAACCGGGCTCGGATGGGCCTTCCGGCGGGTCACCACCGTCACCGGAGAAGCTTAAAAAAAACAGGGGCTTTGTCGATCTGAATCGAGAAAGCTCCGTCGGATTCCCACCGAAGCGCGGGGCCCAAGCCGATTTCCCACACAAAGCGTTGGTTTTGGACGCCTAGAGGCTCGACTGACCCTATCCCCACAGGTCTACTCGAATGAGGAAGTGTTTTTGTGCCGAATCTGGATCTCCGGTTCAACTTGCTCTCGTTCTGCTAATTCTGCTGCCCGTTTATTCGGCCGCAGGTCAGACGTACAACCACACAATCCACGTTGATCCTGTCGGCACGATCGGTCAGGATTCGAATGACGGCACCGAAGGTGCGCCCCTGCGAACAATTCAGGAGGCGATGAACAGGGCGGTGGCGTGGAAACGACAGTACCAGAGCACCAGGGTTGTGCTTCATCCGGGCACGTACCGTGAGCCGCTCATTTCGTTTGGCTATACGAATTGGCCCTCGAACGATCCGGACAATCGAACCCCGATCCTCGTCGAGGCACAGCACAAGGGCACCGCCGTGATTTCGGGTGCGGACATCTGGACCGACTGGCAGCTCGATGCGAACGACGTTTACGTCCATGACTGGCCGTACGACTGGGGTGTTTCACCTGACCCGTGGAATGGTGTTCGGGAGATTGCCGATATCGTCCTGCGTCGCGAGATGATCTTCGTTGAGGGCGAGTTCCTCGAACAGGTCCTTTCGCGGGGCGAGGTGTCGCCCGGTCGCTTCTACGTTAATGAGTCCGAAAACAAGGTTTACGTGTCGCCGCCGTCAGGTATCAGCATGGAAAACGCGAAGGTCGAAGTGGCTGTTCGCGAACGCTTGTGGGAGCAGTTCTACGAGGATGCGGTGACCATTCGCGGCATCGTTTTCGAACACGCGGCAACGGCCTGGGAGGACGGAAGTGCCGCCGTATTGATTTCGGGCTCCGACCGGACGCTAATCGAGGATACCGACTTTCTCTGGACCAATTGGCAGGGCCTGTACCTGGGCGAATCCGAAGATGTTACGCTCAGGCGCGTGAAGTTCAATTACCATGGCGGGCAGGGTTGGGGGATGTTCCGCGACAAGAGACTCTACATTCAGGATGCTGAAACGTCGTTCAACAATTGGCGCGGGCGTCAGGGCGGATTTCAGGGCTGGTCGATCGGAAACAAGCTCCTCTCGGTTCACGGCCTGACCATCCGCCGACTCACGGCGAAAAACAACTACAGCCGCGGCCTCTGGCTCGACTATGACATCTCGGATGCCGTTCTCGACCAGTTGAATGTGAGTGACAATCTTTTGGACGGCGTATGGATCGAGGCAAGCCAGGGTCCGATAACCGTCAAGAACAGCGTCTTTTGTGATAACGGATGGTCCGGGCTTCGCACGACCTACTCGCAACGAGTGACCGTCGACGGAAACAAGTTTGCGCGGAACGCCACGCGGGAAGATGTGGAGCTGAACTTCAGTCAGTTGCTGATTGCGGGAGGGGGCACGCGCGTGATTCAGAACTTCGAGACGCGCAGCCAGCTGCCGCTGAAGGTCAAGGACTGGACCGTTACGAATAACGAATTCCTCGGGTCCGAGATCTTCCATCATCCGTATGCGAAAGGACCCACGCTCATCGATACCGACTTCAAACACGCCGAGTGGGCCGAGTTTCTCCGATCGTTCACGGTGGATTACAACAAGTGGCATCATCCGAGCCGGGACAATGTGTTCGGATTTCCCGATTACAACGACCTGACGCTTGCGGGTTGGCAGAACTCGACGGGTCAGGGGCGCCACTCGACATTCGATCGGTCATCGCCCGGAGACATCTGCGCAGTTCCGCGACCCAACGACGTTGTTGATCTGCTAGGTGAATCTGAGCGGACGGCAGTCACGCGCAACGTGGACGTTTCACTGGACAATGCTCCTTCGGCATACATCTCGATGTCCACGTTCGACCTGAACGAGGTATCCGAGATGCAGCTTTTCGTCAATGGGCACGAGGTCCCGATCAGTGAACGACTCATCGGCGCCACCCGCTGGGTTCGCGATTCGGTGGAAGTAAGCAGCGACTTCTTTGTTGAAGGGACGAACGAGCTCCGATTCGTCGTGGGACTGCGCCCGAACGGTCCGACAACAATTGGTTACAAGGTGTCGGACGTCTCGATCTCGCGCGGGCAGAACGCCAACGCTGTTGGCATCGACGATCTTCAAGATGCAGTAGATTTTGAGCTTACGGGGAATTATCCGAATCCGTTCGCCGAGTCCACTACGCTGACCTTCTCGCTTCCGCGGACCGCTGAGGTTCATTATGAGGTGTTCGATCTGCTCGGCCGAATCGTGTTCCGGTCTCCGGATCGACAGATGGCAGCGAGTTCGAGCCATTCGCTCTTTCTTGATGGATCCAATCTCACTTCCGGATTGTACTACGTCCGCCTGGTCGGCAAGGCAGACGGCGCAGTTTACGTGGACACGAAGGCCATCACCGTCGCACATTAGGTCCGTTAGGCGATACCGTTACACGATTACCGTTGCGCGAGTACCGTTACGCGATTCGAGCGTGGCGTTGTTTCGGACGCCTGTGGCATAACTCTTGCCGAAACGACGACTAAGTGGTCAGCGGCTGGCTGAGCGCTTCCAATGGACTCTCGTTCGATTTGTATTGGAAATCCGTTCCGGATCCCGGTGCAATTGATCCAGTCGGTCCAAAATATCCAAAAAGGGAAAGCATGAGTGTTGCAATCATCACGGGATCGGCGGGTCTGATCGGTTCCGAGGCTGTTCGGTTCTTCTCAAGCATTGGGATGACGGTTGTCGGAATCGACAACGACATGCGGAAGGTGTTCTTCGGTGAGGAGGCGTCGACTTCCTGGAATCGGGCCCGTCTGGAGCAGGACCTGCCGGGTTACATCCACGAGAGCTTCGACATCCGAGACTATGCGGAAGTCGAGAAGTTGTTCAAGCGTTACGGAACGGATATCTCGCTGATCGTCCATACCGCTGCACAGCCGTCCCATGACTGGGCGGCGCGCGACCCGTTCATGGATTTCAGTGTGAACGCGAATGGGACGCTGAATCTACTCGAGGCGGCACGCCATCATTGCCCCGATGCGCCGTTCATCTTTACGTCGACCAACAAGGTCTACGGCGACACGCCGAACTTCCTTCCACTCGTCGAGCAGGAGAAGAGGTGGGAGATTGAAGCGTCGCATCGCTACCACAAGGGAATTGCGGAGGACATGAGCATCGACCAGTCCAAGCATTCGCTGTTCGGCGCGTCCAAGGTTGCCGCCGACGTTCTGGTCCAGGAGTACGGCCGGTATTTTGACATGAAGACCGCCATTTTCAGGGGCGGATGTCTCACCGGACCGAGCCATTCCGGTACCCAGCTTCACGGTTTCCTCGCGTACCTGATGAAGTGCACCGTGACCGGTCAGCCGTACACGATATTCGGTTACAAAGGCAAGCAGGTTCGCGACAACATCCACTCGGCGGACCTCATCGCGGCGTTTTACGAGTTCTACAAGGCGCCGCGATCCGCGGAAGTCTACAACATCGGAGGTGGCCGGCAGTCGAACTGCTCGATGCTGGAGGGGATTGACCTCTGCAATGAGATCGCAGGAAGGGAGCTGAACTTCTCGTATTCGGACGCGAATCGCTCGGGAGATCACATCTGGTATATCAGCGATCTTGATAAGTTCAAGGCTCACTATCCGGACTGGGACATCCGGTACGATGTTCCTCGGATCCTGGGTGAGATTTACGAAGCCAATCACGAGCGCTGGACCGAGAAGGTGTAGTCGCTCCGGCTGGTCCGATCAGGTTTAGTTACTCGTTCAAACAACGGAGTGCGCTGCGGCGTGGCTCCGTTGTTTTTTTGTGGTTTACGGAATGTAAGCCGAACGGTTTGTATCTTGAACGCGTGGCGGGCCTACCGGTAGCACCGGGGCCAGTTTGGGCATTCGTCATCTGATCCAGCGTTGTGGTCTGTCGACGCTGTTCGGGCACGTGCGGAGTTGTGCGCTCCCGCGCAAAGCGCCGTGTATTCAGTGAGGAATTGAATTCTCTTCTGGTTCCTTGAGTCGGTACAGATAGGTCGCCGCGACACTCCCCTCGGGTTGTGGCATGAATCGTGCATCTCTGGGTATAGACGATTTCTAGACCTGTGTAGTACCCAATGGAAGAACAGACCGCAGTTGTTCAGGAGCTTGCCCCTCCCGTTTCGAGCATAGATGTCTCGACACGAGACAGGAAGCCGTCGCATTCTGAGACGCCTAGATCGGTTCGGGAGCACAGGCGCCCCTCATTCCTCTATCTTCGGCATTCGTTTCAGAATGCTTTTGCGATTGCCGCGGGCGACACGTTTGCGCTCGGTTTGTCGCTGGTGATGGCGGGTGCCATCCGATACTTTTTGCTCGGCCAGCCCTTCGATCCAAAGTGGAGTTGGTTTGTAATCGGGGCGTGGGGCACCGGCGCCGTCTCGACCGGTTTGTTGCCGGGGTGGGGCCTTGGCCCGGTCGAGGAACTCCGACGCTCGTCTATTCTTCTGTTCTCGGTTTATTTCTCGCTTGCAGTCCTTCTCTTCTTCAGCCAGCAGATAAGCGAGGCCAGCCGCCTGACATATGGGTTGGCGCTCATCTTCTCGCTGACTCTTGTACCGTTGATCCGTACACGAGTCAGGCGCCTTCTGGTGCGAAAGGGACTCTGGGGAGTACCGACGGTTGTCTACGGGGCGGGCGACACCGGTCGCCGCCTCGTTCCGATCCTTCAGCAGGAGGCCGGACTGGGTTACATTCCGGTTGCCGTGTTCGATGACGATCCCAGGACACGGAAGTCAAACGTCTCCGGAGTACCGGTGGTTGGCGGGACGCAACTCGTAAGAAAGAACGCCCCGGTTGCCATCTTTGCAATGCCGAGTCTGACGCGCGCCCGTCTTGCCGAGTATATGGAAGGCACGCTGTCCCACTACCACAAGGTTATCGTCATTCCGAACCTGCTCGACATCCCGAGCCTGTGGGTACGTCCGCGGGACATTGGCGGCTCGATCGGCCTTGAGATTACCAGTAACCTCTTGAGTCCGTTGGCCCGAACAATGAAACGGGCCGTGGATCTCCTGGTGTCTGGACTCGGTGCCATCGTTTGGCTGCCGTTGTCGCTCGCCTGTGCGGGTCTCATCTGGCTCGAGGACAGACAGAGCCCTTTCTTCGGCCAGGATCGATCCGGGCTGAACGGTCGAACGTTTACTCTCTGGAAACTTCGGACGATGGTTCCGAACGCCGAAGCCGTGCTGCAGCACGCCCTCAGCGAGAACGAGGAGCTTCGTCGGGAGTGGAATGAATTCCACAAGCTGCGTCGCGACCCGCGTATCACCCGTATCGGCAGGATCCTGCGAAGGTTGTCGATTGACGAGTTGCCGCAGCTGTACAATGTTCTTCGCGGTGACATGTCGATTGTGGGCCCGCGACCGCTGCCCGACTATCATCAGGAGGCGTTGGATCAGCGAATCGTTGATCTACGCGTTCGCGTTCGTCCTGGCATCACCGGCCTGTGGCAGGTTTCCGGACGTAGCGATGTCGGGCGGGATGCGATGGAGCGATTCGATGGGTATTATGTACGGAATTGGTCCATGTGGCTTGATATCGTCATTCTCGTCCGTACGTATCGTGCCGTCATAAAGGGTTCGGGCGCTTACTAGTCTCAAGTCATTCACAGGGCAACTTCTGGTACTCGTTCTGAGTAACCTGGAGGGAGCCGTCAGTTGCAGCCACATGTTGGTGCAACTCTGAAAGCTTCTAAGCTTCTAAAGGATTTTTGAAAGCCTGAAGGCTTCTGAAAACACGGTGCAATTCTGAAAGCGATGGTTTATTCATCGGTACCAACGGTAGCAATCGGCCTGCCCGTCTATAACGGAGAGGCCTACATCGAGCAGGCGCTCCGGTCGCTCCTGGCGCAGACCTACAAAGATTTCGAGGTAATCGTCTGTGACAATGCGTCAACGGACCGGACTGCGGAAATCTGCCGGGCGATTGCCGAGCAGGACCCTCGCGTTCGTTATATCCGGAACCGCGAGAATGTCGGACTGGCCGCCAACTGGAACAAGGCGTTCGAATTTTCGCGTTCGCCATTCTTCAAGTGGCACGCCTACGATGACCTTTGTGCGCCGACCTTTCTGGAAGAGTGCATGGACCAGTTCCGGCGCGACCCGGGCATCTCGTGCGCCTATTCACTGGCGATCATGACGGATCATGGCGGGCTCCTGGCCAGGGAACCGTTTGAACCGTCCTTGATGAAGCATCTTGCTTCGCCGAACCCCCGGATCCGGCTTCGGGCTGCGATCCTCCTGCACGGATGGAGTGGGGTGGTGCACGGAGTTTTCCGCCGCGAGGTATTGGCGGACTTCATGCCCTACAAGGATTACTTCGGAGCTGACCGGCTCTTACTCACGCAGCTCGCAACGAGCGGTCGCAGCGCTGCCGTAAAACCCGGGCTGTTTATTCAGCGGTACCACACTAATAACACATCCACCCGTTCGACGCGGGAACTCGCGGAGCTGCTTACCGGCCGAAAGCCCCGAGGGCTCATTTTTCCCGCCGGCCGGGCCATCATTGATTATCTCCGGCTCTTCAAGGCAAGTCACCATTCGCCGATTACCAAGCTGGCCGCCACGTGGTATCTGTTCCGGCATGGACTTCGCACAACCGTCCTGAAGAACCTGTTGCTGCCCGGAAAGCACAACTACTTCGGATTGGAGCTGGGACTGATTCGTTCGGAGTCCCGGTCAAAGAACCGTCCAGCCGTCCCCGAGAAATCGGGAGTGGAAAAGGACTCGGAAGTCGTCACCGTGAGTTAGGCTGACTGGATAGCAGCGTGTGCAAACACCTGCGAATTCAAGACTTGAGCTGGGCAGCTGGATTGCCGCTCACCTTCTTTTCTTAACATTGTAATAGTTACCTGATGCGCGTACTGGTTACTGGCCATAACGGATACATTGGAACCGTTATGGTACCCATGCTGCTTGAAGCGGGGCACGAAGTCGTCGGACTCGACTCGAATCTCTTTGCCGACTGTTCCTATTCCGAGGAAGGTATTTCGAGCATACCCGAGATTGTGAAGGATGTGAGGGATGTCACGCGCTCGGATCTTGCCGGCTTCGAGGCGGTCATTCATCTTGCCAATCTTTCGAACGATCCGCTCGGCAATCTGAATCCGGATCTCACGTATGACATCAACCACCATGGAAGTGTCAGACTTGCCGAGCTGTCTCGGGAAGCGGGCGTCGAGCGATTTCTGTTTTCATCTTCGTGCAGCCTCTACGGTGCGGCCGGGCAGGATGCCGTTACGGAGACGGCACCGTTCAATCCTGTGACGCCTTATGGCAAGGCCAAGGTGTTGGCCGAGCAGGACATCGCCAAGCTGGCGACGCCTGACTTCAGCCCTACGTATTTCCGAAACGCGACCGCGTATGGCGTTTCGTCTCGCTTTCGATTTGACCTCGTGCTCAATAACCTGGTCGCCTGGGCCGTGACCACGGGAAAGATCCTCATCAAAAGCGATGGGTCACCGTGGCGCCCAATCGTTCACATACGAGACATTTCTCTCGCCTTTATTGCTGCGCTTGATGTCGATCGGAGCGTCATTCATAACGAAGCGTACAATGTCGGCCGCAGTGAAGAGAACTATCAGATCCGCGACATTGCCAGGCTGGTCGAAGAAGTTGTGCCCGGCTGCGAGGTGACGTTCGCCGACGGTGCAAGTCCGGACAAGCGATCCTACCAGGTCGATTTCAGTAAAATCCAGGCGGCAATTCCAGGCTACCGTCCTACGTGGACGGCGCGAAAGGGAGTAGAAGAGGTGTATGCCACGCTTCGGGACAGTGGACTTTCGCCGGATGAATTCGAGGGGCCGCGCTATCGTCGAATTGATCACATTCGAGAAATGCTGGCGTCGGGTGAACTTCAGGATGACCTCCGCTGGTCTCCCGCGCATACGCTCTGAACGGACGAAACGAAGCTGCAGAATCCATGACAACAAGCTCCCTGTCGCCGGAGGCAGAACGACTCCCGGCCCGCATGATCATTCCCGGCTTTCGCTGCAGATTCTGCGATGAGCCACTGGAATATTCCTTCGTGGATCTGGGGATGAGTCCCCTTTGCCAGAACGTGGTTAAGTCGGAAGACCTGAATAAGTCTGAGACCTACTACCCGCTACACGCCTTCGTATGCGAGCACTGCCATCTGGTGCAGCTCGACTGCTACGTGGATCCAGAAGACATCTTTACGGAGTACGCCTACTTCTCCTCCTATTCGGATTCATGGCTCGCTCACGTTAAGAGGTATGCGGGCTACATGATCGAACGATTTGGTCTGAGCTCGGGGAGTCAGGTTGTGGAGGTTGCGAGCAACGACGGCTATGCCCTGCAGTACTTCGTGCAGGCTGGTATTCCGTCGCTGGGCGTTGAGCCTGCTGCCAACGTTGCCAAGGTCGCTGAGGAGAAGGGTGTCCCCACGCGAGTTGTCTTCTTTGGACGCGACAGTGCGACTAAACTGAAGGAGGATGGATACGCTGCAGACCTTCTCTTCGGCAAGAACGTATTGGCTCAGGTCCCGGACTTGAATGACTTCGTTGGTGGAATGAAGATCCTGCTCAATCCCGGGGGAGTTATCACGATCGAGTTTCCGCATCTGATGCGCTTGATGGCCGAGAATCAGTTCGATACCATCTATCATGAGCACTTCGGATATTTTTCGTTCGTGACCGCTTCGAAGATCTTTGCTGCCCACGGGCTCCGACTTTTTGACGTTGAGGAGCTTCCCACGCACGGTGGATCGATCCGGATATTCGGATGTCATCATGATGATGCCACCAAGCCACAGTCCGAGCGCGCGACGGAGATGCTCGCGCGAGAGGAGGAAGCTGGACTGACGGGGCTCGCCGCGTATTCCGATTTTGCTGAACGTGTACGCGAAACCAAGAGAAAGCTGCTCGAGTTTCTGATAGAGGCGAAACGGCAGGGAAAAAAGGTCGCAGGCTACGGCGCACCCGGTAAGGGCAACACACTTCTCAATTACTGCGGCATCGGAACAGACTTCATCGACTTCACTGTCGACCGCAATCCGTACAAGCAGGGTACGTGGTTGCCCGGCTCTCGTATTCCTGTTTACACACCTGAAAAGATATTCGAGGAGAAGCCGGACTATATTGTTGTGTTACCCTGGAATCTCAAAGACGAAATAATCGAGCAGATGGCTGATGTTCGAGAGTGGGGTGGAAGGTTCGTCGTGCCGATTCCGGAAGTCACTGTCATCGACTGACTCGGTCCTTGCCCGAAGTTTCGGAAACCCGTCATTATGATTTTCGAACCGCTGAACGTCTCGGGAGCCTGGCTCGTTTCGCAGGAGCGATTCGAAGACGAGCGGGGCTACTTTGCTCGAACATGGTGCAGCGAGGAGTTCGCGGCGCAGGGCCTTGAGGCCGAGCTTGTGCAGTGCAGCGTGTCATTCAACAGACAGCGAGGCACGTTGCGTGGGATGCACTTTCAGCATTCTCCGTTCGGTGAGGTAAAGCTTGTAAGGTGTACGCGGGGAGCCATCTTTGACGTTATCGTTGATGTTCGAAGAGGATCGTCAACGTTCCTGCAATACGCGGGTGTCGAACTAACCGAACAGAACGGCCGCGCTTTGTACATTCCGAAGGGATTTGCGCACGGCTTTCTTACGCTCGAAGACGATTCCGAGGTGTTCTATCAGATGTCCAACGTCTACGAGCCATCGGCGGCTTCCGGGTTTCGCTACGATGATCCGGCATTCGCGATTCGTTGGCCGGCGAAGGTAGTCGTGGTCAAGGACCGCGACGCCGAATACGCAGACTTCTCAATCGATGCAGCCTACGACGATACATCAACAGCCCGATGATTCTCGCTTTCCCGTTGGCGAGGCGATGCATCGGTTTGTATCTGAACTCTTTCCGATCCTGAGGAGCATAACCGGGCAGGGCACACGAGACACGCTCGGGCGAATTCGGGAACGAATCGGTATCGATATTCACGAAGTCCCAAGCGGGACGAAGGTTTTTGACTGGGAGATCCCGGACGAGTGGAACGTATCGGAGGCATGGATCGAAGGGCCGGACGGCGATCGGCTGATCGATTTTCGGGACAACAACCTGCACCTGCTCAACTACAGCGAGCCTGTTGATGCGACCGTCTCTCTGGAGGAGCTCAAGCCGCATCTTTTTTCGAATCCGGCAATGCCGGACCACATCCCGTATCGCACGTCGTATTACAAAAGGGATTGGGGCTTTTGCCTCTCGCACCATCAGCTCGAGAACCTGAAGGACGGAAACTACCGCGTTGTTGTCCGCAGCTCACTCGAGCCGGGCGTGCTAAACTATGGCGAGTTGTTTGTACCCGGTGAGTCTGAAGAGGAAGTGCTGTTTTCAACACACGTTTGTCATCCGTCGTTGGCGAATGACAACCTTTCCGGCGTCGCGCTTCTGACGTTTCTGGCCGATCGGATTCTCAAGGCCGATCGGCGCAGGTTCTCGTATCGGTTCGTCTTTGTACCGGGAACGATTGGTTCAATCACCTGGCTGGCGCGAAATGAAAGCCGTGTTGCCAGAATCCAACATGGTCTTGTCGTCGCGTGCGTGGGCGACCCGGGTCATTTCCACTACAAGAAGAGTCGGCGAGGTACGGCGGAAATTGACCGTGTCGTTGAACACATTCTGCGTAGATCTGGAGAGCCTTACGGAATTCGAGATTTCTCTCCGTACGGTTACGATGAGCGCCAGTACTGTTCGCCGGGCTTCAACTTGCCGCTCGGCTGCTTGTCGCGAACGCCTCACGGAAAGTTCCCTGAGTACCACACGTCTGCGGACAATCCGGACTTCGTGACGCCGGTGGCGCTTGAAGGCTCACTTCTGCGCTTCATGGAGATAGTGGAATGCCTTGAGCAGAACCGGACGTATGTTAATCTAAATCCAAAATGCGAACCGCAGCTTGGTCGTCGCGGACTTTATCGCATGATGGGAGGTTACGCGGACGCTCAGGAAGACCAGATGGCAATGTTGTGGATTCTCAACCTGGCAGATGGGTCCAACTCACTCCTGGACATCGCGGAGCGATCCGGTATGGGATTTGATCGACTGGGAAAAGTTGCCGACACGCTTACAGAGCAGGGACTGCTGACGAGTGTGCGGTAATACTGGATCTCTTCCGATCGGCAAACGCACGGCGCCATATATGCAATTCGACAAGTCAAGGCAGCTTCAGAAGACTGCCCACCAGCTCATCCCGGGAGGCTGTCATACCTATGCGAAGGGTGATGACCAGTTTCCGCTGGAGTCACCTGGCTTTATCGCAAGGGGAAAAGGTTGTCATGTATGGGATGTCGACGGAAACGAATTCATCGAATACGGAAGCGGACTCCGTTCGGTCACGCTTGGTCACGCATACGATTCAGTGGTTGAGGCGGCGCATCGGCAGATGTTGCTCGGTAACAACTACTCGCGCCCGGCGCCAGTCGAGGTAGCGTGCGCCGAGAAGCTCCTTTCGTTTATTCCGGCGGCAGAGCAGGTCAAGTTTGCCAAGGACGGATCTACCGTCACAACGGCTGCCGTGAAACTGGCGAGAGCGCACACGGGTCGCGATCGCGTGGCGCTCTGTTCCGACCATCCCTTCTTTTCGTACAACGATTGGTTCATTGCCACGACGGATGTCGACAGTGGAGTCGGCGTCTCATCGCGCGAGGAGGCACTGTTGTTTCGCTATAACGACGCCGCCTCGCTCGACGCACTTTTCGATGCCTATCCGGATGAGATTGCTTGCGTCATTCTGGAGCCGGCCCGGAACGAGGAACCGGAGAACGGATTCCTGGAATCCGTACGAGACATCTGCACACGAAGGGGAGCGATTCTCGTTTTCGACGAAATGATCACGGGTTTCCGACTTCACAATGGCGGAGGGCAGGCATACTTTGGCGTCACGCCGGATTTGTCAGCCTGGGGGAAGGCGCTCGCCAATGGGTTTTCTCTTTCGGCCCTTGCCGGACGCCGCGACCTCATGGAGGTCGGTGGACTCTTTCACAGTCGTGAGCGGGTGTTCCTGCTTTCGACGACGCACGGTGCCGAGAACCACTCGCTCGCGGCGGCCATCGCAACAATGGAAGTTTACGAAACGGAAGATGTAGTGGGAACGCTTGCGCGCCAGGGCGAACGACTTCGATCTGGTGTGAATCAAGTGATTCAGGCTAGCGGCCTGGGCGATCATTTTTCCGTTCAAGGCATGGCCAGTAACATGTATTTTGTTACGCGCGACCCGGAAGGCGTGTCGTCGCAGCCGTACCGTACGCTGTTTCTGCAGGAGCTGATTCGCCGCGGCGTTATCGCACCGTCTTTTGTTGTGAACTACTCCCACGCAGACGAGGACATCGACCGAACCGTGGAGGCCTGCGCCGGCGCGTTGCAGGTTTATAAGGCGGCACTCGAGAACGGAATAGAAGGTTATCTTGTAGGAGATTCAGTGAAACCGGTCTACCGGCGCTTTAATTGACCCCCTCGGGTCGTCATGCCTGTCAACAAATGCCATTTCGTGCCGATACCGGTATCGCGGATTAAACAAGTAAGGAACGGGTCGAAAACTGAAATCACATGAAGGTTGTACTTTTTTGCGGCGGACAGGGAATGCGGCTGCGAGACTACTCTGAGTCCATCCCGAAACCAATGGTCCCGATCGGGTATCGGCCCATTCTGTGGCATATCATGAAGTACTATGCCCACTTCGGGCACACCGATTTTATTCTCGCGCTCGGTCACAAAGCCAATTACATCAAAGAGTACTTCCTCAACTACTCCGAAGCCCTGTCTAACGACTTCGTGCTATCGGAGGGCGGTCGGAAACTCGAACTGCTCTCCTCCGACATCCAGAGCTGGACAATTACGTGCGTGGATACGGGGCTCAACGCGTGCGTTGGCGAACGGCTGATGGCCGTCAAGCACCTCCTTGAAGGCGAGGAACGTTTTCTGGCCAACTACTCCGATGGCGTTTCGGATGTCAACATCAATGATATGGTTCGTTTCGCCGAGGAGCACGATAAGGTCGCCTGCTTCATCGGCGTCGAACCGAACGGTACGTTCCATGTTGTCGACAGCGATTCGGACGGTACGGTCCGCAAGATCGACAGCGTGTTGCGGTCCGGGCTTCGGATCAACGGAGGCTTCTTCGTTCTAAAGCAGGAGATATTCGACTACATGGAGCCGGGTGACGAACTGGTCGAAGCACCATTCCGTCGACTGATTGAGGCGGAGCAACTGGTCACTTACCACCACGACGGCTTCTGGGCGTGCATGGACACGTTCAAGGAAAAGCAAATCCTCGACGACCTGTTTGACAAGGGAGAAGCACCCTGGCAGGTCTGGAAGAGGGAGGACACCCTGATCGGTGCGCGATGATCAACGTGTTTCCGAATCTGGATCGCGCCATCCGTGTACTGTTCATCGGCGCGCATTCGGATGATATAGAGATTGGATGTGGAGGAACCATCCGTCGACTCATTGCGAGCGGACGAGATGTCGCTGTCTACTGGTTTGTAGCGTCCGGTACTACCGAACGACATGAGGAGGCTCGAAACGCGGCGTCTCATTTTCTCGACGGCTGCGGTACGTCCACGATAGATCTCGCTACGTTTACGGACGGACACTTTCCGTTCGAAGCGCAGGAGATCAAGTCCGTCTTCGCGACGCGTCTCCGAGATTTTGAACCCGACGTTGTGTTCACGCATTATCGTGACGATCGACATCAGGACCATCGGACACTTTCTGACCTGACTTGGCAGACATTCCGAAATCACCTCGTTCTTGAATACGAAGTGCCAAAGTATGACGGCGACCTGGGGCAGCCGAACCTGTTCGTCAAACTCTCTGCCGATGATGTTGCCTTCAAGGTCCAGGGCCTTGAGCGCAGCTTCGCCTCGCAGCGGAACAAACACTGGTTCTCCGAGGATACGTTTCGTGCGTTGCTGCGACTAAGAGGGATGGAGTCGGCTTCGGAATCTGGTTGGGCGGAGGCGTTTTATTCTCGGAAGGCCGTACTTGGGTTTATGTAAATCGTGCTCGAAGTGACCATCCACAACCAATACAACAACTAATCTGACGATACGTCTGGCGGAGAAGCAGGCAAGCCTCGAAGTGCCCCGCCCAGGTCAACCAGACACATGCTGGTCACGATTGGAATCACAACATATCGAAGACTGACCTATCTGCAGGAGGCGGTGGATAGTGCGCTCGCGCAGAGTTTCGACGACTACGAAATTCTTATCAGTCAGAACCCGCATCCGGATAGCGAAGTCCGCGAGCGAGTCCAGGAGTGGTGTCTGGACCAGGTCGATCGCAACCCGAAAATCCGGTATCAACTCAACGAGGAAAACCTCGGCGTGTCGGGAAACATGAATGCGATTGCGGATGCTGCACGCGGAGAGTTTCTCATCTTTATTGGCGATGACGATCGCCTGCTGCCGGACGGTCTTGCCCACCTCGCCGCGAACGTGTCGGATGACGTCGACATTGTTTTTGCGAACCACAAGGTAATCGATGATTCCGGTAGTGAGGATGTGCAATTGACGACCGACATGGAAGCACGATTCGGACGCGCAAACCTGACGCCCGGACCTCTGTCCAGCGAGCAGGCTGAGCACGCCGTATGGTGCGCCTCGGTTGCGATTGCCGCATCACTCACGCGGGCTGACGTATTCAGGCGGTACAGACTGCGGACCCACCTGACCAAGGGCGATACGGAACTCTACATTCGAATGGCGTCCGATGACATCCGCTTCCTTTTTTGCAAGGAGCAGGTGTCAGAGATTCGCTACCATGACGATCGCGCCACGACTTCCATGGTTGGTTTCGGAGATCTGGTACTGTCACTGCTCGACATTCGATATCGGCCAAATGTGGAAACCCGAAGGAGGGCCGCTCTCTCTGAAATGACGAGACAAGGTGTGACGGATTTGTTGCTTCATGGCAGAGTGGCGGAGTCGCGTCAGCTGATGTCGACGGGTTACTTCCGTCGTTCCGGGATCAAGAACATACTGCAGGTGTTTTGTGGTCAGCTGCTTCCACCATCGATCGGCGTCCCACTCTTTCGCTGGGTATACCGGGCTTACAAAGGCGTCGACCTCACAGAACTGAGCAGGCTGGGCCACGAGACGCTGAGCGACCCCGTGC
Organism: Bacteroidota bacterium; assembly: GCA_020437385.1. Lineage (GTDB taxonomy): Bacteria > Bacteroidota > Rhodothermia > Rhodothermales > JABDKH01 > JAGQWL01. Next base: position 11,212 of record JAGQWL010000348.1, on the reverse strand, counting down.
ACCAGCAGGCCGGCTAAACTTATCGTCGTGCTAAACGGTTTGCCGAAGGCTGATATCGATAACGCGCGAGTCGCGATCGTCCACGATTGGCTTCCCGTTTATGCGGGTGCGGAACGTGTCCTTGAGCAGATGCTCGAGGTGTTTCCAAACGCGGACGTCTTCAGCCTTATCGAGTTTCTGCCGGAGAATCAGCGGGCCTTCCTTGGCGGGCGTGCCGTGTCAACCTCCTTTATCCAGAAGCTCCCCTTTGCACGGAAACACTATCGGTTGTACCTGCCTTTCGCTCCGTTGGCGATCGAACAATTCGACCTTCGCGGATATGATGTTGTGCTGTCCTCCAGCTATGTTGTTGCAAAAGGGGTGCTTACTACGCCGGATCAGCTTCATGTCAGCTACGTTCACAGTCCGATACGGTATGCCTGGGACCTGTATTTCGACTATCTCGAAAACGGGGGCCTGACTAAGGGAATACGAAGCCTCGCCGCGCGAATGATTCTGCACTACATGCGGCTGTATGATGCGGGTACTGCCGATCGCGTGGACCATTTTATTGCCAATTCGCGGCATGTGGCGCGACGGATCGAAAAGACATATCGGCGAACGGCCGACGTGATCTATCCGCCTGTCGCCACTGAGGACTTTGTCCCGTCGAGGGAACGAGAGAACTACTTCTTCACAATGTCCAGGCTCGTTCCATACAAACGGATTGACCTGATTGTGCGCGCATTTTCGCTTCTTCCTGATGAGAGGCTTGTCGTTATCGGCGACGGCCCGGAAATGGAGAAGATTCGAGGTTGCGCGGGACCAAATGTCACATTGATGGGATATCAGTCTGACGAGGTTGTCCGACATACCATGAGTCGGGCGCGTGCCTTCGTTTTCGCCGCCGAGGAAGACTTTGGAATTGTTCCAGTTGAGGCGCAGGCTTGCGGCGTTCCAGTGATCGCTTTTGGGGCGGGTGGGGCACTGGAGACAATCGTTGATGGTAAAACGGGACTCTTCTTTCAGCACCAGACGGAGGAGTCGTTATCGGATGCCGTTCGGCGTTTCTCGACACTGACGTTTGACGTACCGGCAGTCCGAAGCCACGCTCAGGCGTTTTCGGAGTCTGCGTTTCGGCAACGTTTGCGAGAAACAGTCGCGGGCCACTACGAAGAGTTTTCTTCCCGCGGGAGGCGTCTCGGAGCCGATTCGTTGCGGACTCCGATTCAAACCGCGTGATTTCGGCCGATACTCAGCCTGAAGTGTGCAATAAGCCAGATTTTTGTGCGAATACTAATCGTAGCCCAACGTTACCATCCGTTTGTCGGAGGAGTTGAAACGCAGACCCGCTTGTTCGCAAACGAGCTGGCAAAGCGTCACAGCGTCCGCGTTGCGGCAGCTAACTTCGAAGTACCGAAGGTGCCGCCTCGCCTCGACGTGCTTGCGGAGAACATGCTCGTTCCCCAATACGAAAGTTACGTTGATGGCGATGTACCGGTAGTAGCACTCGCACCGTCTATTGGTCAGCGCCTGACGATGCTCCCCATCGCCGCTCGGGCGATTCCGATTCTTCGGCGATACCGCTATCAGCAGCTGCTGGCCTTTGGCTTTCGCTGGTACCGCATGGCGTGGCTGAATCAGCTTCGCCGGATGGCGCGAGAGGTGGACGTGATCCACTCGGTCGCAGGCGGGTATCTCGGGTGGACCGCGCTTGAGGCCGCCCGAGCCGAGGGTAAGGCGTTTGCCTGCACCCCCTATGTCCACCCCGGTCAGCATGGCGCGGATGCCGCAAACGTTGCTTACTACAAGAACTCAGATGCTGTCTTCGCGTTGCTTGAGACCGACAAGAAGCTGCTCGTGGACCTCGGGGTAGACGCAAGTTCGGTCCACCTTAGTGGGGTTGTTCCGCTCCTACCGGAAACATCCGACCCGCTTTCGTTCCGCGAGCGGCATGGACTCGGTGATGCTCCCGTTGTGCTCTATGTCGGCAGGATGGTCGAATACAAGGGGTATGATGTTGTCTTGAAAGCAGCTCGCCGGATCTGGGCGGATTTTCCGGATGTGCACTTCGTATTCGTTGGCCCTGGTGGTGACCCGGATGCGTCCGAGTTTCAGGACGAAAAGGGGCGGATTCACTTCCTTGGGAAGGTATCCGAACAAGAAAAGGCTGACGCGCTCGCAGCCTGCACAATCTTCTCGATGCCGTCAAGATTCGAGATTCTGCCGGCTGTCTATCTGGAAGCCTGGTCGTATGGCAAACCGGTTGTCGGTGGAACGGCAAACGGGTTGAAGGAGCTGGTTGAGGGCAACGGCGCTGGTCGGATCTCGACCCAGGAGCCGGAGGAGTTGACGGCGATACTGAAAGGGATGCTTGCAAATCCCGAAGAAGCCGCCGAAATGGGACGGCGTGGCCGCCAACTCGTCGAAGAAAGGTACACGACCGCCGCCGTCGTCCGTTCGATCGAATCAGTATTTGAAGGCATCGTTCAGAATGCCGAACAGGAAGTTCATCAGACAGTCAATTAGGTAAATGGCAAGAGTTTTCATAACGGGAGGGGCCGGATTTATCGGCCGTTGGGTTGTCGCGCGCTGCCTTGCAGATGGGCACGAGGTGACGGCGTACGATAACCTGTGTGTAGGCCGGAAATCCAACCTGGACGAGTTTGGTGATCGGGTCGCGCTTGTTGAGGCGGACATCCTCGACGAAGAACGGTTGTCGACGGCCCTTGCGAAGGCCAGGCCCGATATCGTCTTTCATCTTGCGGCACACCACTTCATCCCTTATTGCAACGCCCATCCGGCCGAGACGCTCAGGGTCAATGTCGAGGGTACGGAGATTGTGTGCAGACAGGCGGCAGCGGCGGGCGTCAAGCGACTCGTTGCGGCGTCCACAGGTGCCTGCTACCCTGGAACCGACGGGTTGCTGACAGAAGCAACGCCCGCCGTTCCGGTGGATATCTATGGCCTGTCAAAGCATATCATGGAATCTGTGCTGGACTACTATCACAGATCCAGTGGACTGACCGTCCGCATTGGCCGTCTGTTCAACACGTATGGCCCGTATGAGACGAACGACCATCTCATTCCGCACATCATGGACAGTTTGAAGACTGGTCCGTCGATTGAGTTGGGCAACATCTATACGAAGCGGGATTACATCTTCGTTAAGGATACCGCCGCATCATTGTACGGATTGTCTCAAGTGGACAAGGGAGACTTGCTGATAGCGAACGTCGGGACGGGAATCGAGTATTCAGCCGAGGAAATCGTGCAGATGCTTGGGCAGATTCTGGGATCCGAGATCACAATCTCGGTGGACGAGGCACGGTTGCGGCCGGTCGACAAACCGCACCAGATGGCCGACATCTCGAGGTTGGTCTCCGCCACCGGAGTCAAGCCGGGTTATTCGCTGGAAGACGGTCTCAAGGAATTGGTCGACTTCGAAGGTATCGCCTTCTAGGTTTTTCGCCTCGTTTGGTTGGGTTTCCGGCGATTATATGATTCGCCGGTATACAACATTTCTACTCCGCGGGCGTACGAAGCGGGAATCGTTGCCGGAGTGGGGAGTCGGTCGTGCCTGTCAGGATGCCGTTACAGGCCGGTCGAGAATTGCCGATAATTTGGACTGACCGTGGGGGTTTCGTGATCGAGGACCGACCGGCCGTCCGCTTTCGGTTGGCTGGCAGGGATCGGGCCAGAAGAGACCTTTTCGGACTTTGTTTCTATTTGAAGTGACGCATGAAAAACCTGCCTGCCAGTCCAAATCAGGCGATGCCTGAGCCGCTCGTGGCCAAACCGGCGTCACAACCGCCGCCGCGTGTCGACGACAAGACCATCGACCTTGGATCCGTTTGGAATGTGATTCGAAACGGCAAGTGGATTATTCTGTCCGTCCTTTTTGTTACGACCGCCTTTGCGATTCTGTATTCGTTTCTTGCGGAGCCAACCTACGAGGCCACGAGTATCGTTTCCGTCAACACGCGTGGAGCTTTGATGCCCGGCGTCGACGCGATCCCGCAGCGTGGACCGATCGTCAGTGATGAAATAGGCCTCCTGGAGCGTTCGGGTGAACTGGCCGTGCGCGTAGCGGAGAGCCTGGTGGAGAACTCTCGTGCGATCGGGATTACGGCAGTCTATCCACTCGTTGAAGAGAACGAATCCAGCGGTGACAACATCGCCAACGCGATATCCGGCCAGCTCTGGCGGCATATGTCGTATCGCGACCTCGGATCGGGCATGATCAGTATCCGCGCTCAGAGCTCGTCCAGCTATGAGGCCGCCAAACTCGCCAACCTCTTTGCCTCAGAATACGAGGATCTCAACACAGAGCGGAGCCGTGCCTCGATCGTGGCGGCACGCGAATTCCTTGAGGAGCAGCTCGAAAAACGTTCGGAGGAACTGGACGACATCCGGCTCGAATACGCTCGCGTCCAGACGAGGAACAACGTGCTCCGGCAGGGCGCGGGTGGTGAGCGGGCGACGGCCGAATATACAGGGATCCAGGATCGACTCACGGATGCAGAGTCCGAACTGCGTCGTTACGAGCTGGAAGCGGGTTCAATTCGGAAGGAGCTTGAATCAACATCCGAGAATTACGCGTCGAGTTCGGCTGCCGCCCTTCAGCTCCAGATCGACGAATTGAATCGGAAGATTGCGGATCGGAGCGAGCAGCTCAACACCGCCTACCGTAACCGACCGGAGCTGCGCGGCAATGAGTCCGCAAACGAACAAGTCAAGCAGGTACTTGACGAACTAACGGAATTCGAAGCAACCCGAAACCGGCTTCAGCAACAACTCCTTAATGAAACGCGATCGACCGGCGGCGGCGACTTCAATGTGTCGGCTCAGAGTCGTCTGCGCGAACTCGACATTCAGATTGCCGAGCGCAGGTCCGCGATAAGCAATTACAAGTCCCAGCTTGATGCCGTCGGTCGAGAACTGGAGGCAATTCCGTTCAAACAGTTTGAAGTGGACCAGGTCGGACGAAAGCTGGAGAGTGCTGAGAACTGGTTTCAGTCTCTGCAAACGCAGCTTCAAAGCTACAAGATCGCAGAGCAGGCCGAACTCGGTTACGTGGACGTGATCAAGAAGGCCAGCATTCCATCAAGACCCGTAAAGCCGGACCTTCAGACGAATGTGATGCTCGCGCTGCTGCTGGGTCTCGCAGGTGGACTCGGACTCGCGTTTGTGCGTACGGCGGTGCGCACCAAGCTGGATGGACCGGATCAGGTCGCCGGTATGGGATACCGATTGCTCGGCTCAGTGCCGCTGTTGACGAAGGAAATCAAGTCTGCCTTTCGGGGCCGAGATCAGATTGAACTCAACGGCAAAAAACGGAGCACGGCGTTGGTGACCCTGCACAGTCCGTGGTCGCCCGCATCAGAGCATTACCGACTCATCCGAACGAATCTTCAGCTCGGGATTAATGGCGAAATGCCCCGCGTACTGATGATTACGAGCCCGGAGCCGGGTGACGGCAAGTCGGTAACTTCACTGAATCTGGCAATCTCGTTGGCGCACAGTGGCGGCAAGACGCTGATAATTGACGCGGACCTTCGCCGAGCGACTCTGCACAAGCTCCTGGACGTGCCCGTCGCGCCCGGTCTGGCCGAACTGCTGAGCTCCCGCATGGATCTGGTAGGCGATGCCGATCAGTTCAAGACAGACATTGATTCGCTCTATTTCATGCCGGCGGGCAAGACGCTGGTGCCGCCGCCTGAGTTGCTTGGATCACCGCGGATGAAGCGATTGATCGAGCATCTCAGTCACATGTTCGACACGATCATAATAGATACACCGCCAGTCCTCGCGGTCACGGACGCCTTGATCTTGAGTCCGTGTGCCGAGGGGGCCGTGTTGGTTGTTTCGGCCAATAAGACGACACCGAAGGCGATCAACGCGTCGATCAGTGCGCTGGAGAATGTGCGCATCGCGATTGCCGGGGTGGTGTTCAACCGTCACGACACGGAGCGTAATCGGACGGGCTACTACGACTACTCAAGCGATTATTCCTATGCGATCGAAGACGATTAGGACGCTTATCCCGCTGTCGACTCTGTTGCTGGTCGGCGTGCTGCCACCACGTGCCGGCGCGCAGACGACCGAACCGGGAGGCTACGATGAGCAGATCTGCGAATTCTACAAGTTTGGCGTAGATACAATCGAGGTTTATGCCTGGGGTGCAGTCGCGAAGCCGTGTATGTGGCAGGTTGCCAAAGACATTCAGTTCGTTGATTTCGTGACGGTCGTTCAGGCTCGGGGCCTCGACGTTGCGGAGACGTTCGACACGTCACCACAGGTCGATATCCAGATCTATCGTACAACCCAGTCCGGTCGTGCCAAGGTGTTCGAAGCGAGCCTTGAAGATATACTGTCGTCGCTTGCGCCGACTCCGGTTCTCGAGAACGGCGATCTCGTAGTTTTTAAGCCGCAGGTGAAGCGAAAGCGACGCATTGTCACATTCCGCAATTTCACCGCAGTGCTCGGAACGGCATCAACCGTGGTGCTGCTGTACCTGCGCCTCTCGCAGGGCAATTAGCCGCACAGTCGAACGCGGCACCAATCAATAGAGCTGTCACAACCGCACACCACAATGATCAGGGCGTACTTCGGGCATCACAAGTGTGGATCAACATGGATCAGGAACATCGTTGAGGGAGTCCTGAACGAGATTGGCATTGTACATCGCCTCGCCGTCGACCCGAATACCCCCTCCGGTCATGGGCCACTGACAGATTATCACGAGGAGTTCACCCGAGACGAAATCGCGTCATGGGTGAAGCGCAACAACCTCGGTTTCGTATCCTTCATTACGGCGGACCAGTCGCAGGCCGACGCGCTGCCCGGCGTCAAGGGGTTTCATGTCATTCGAGATCCGCGGGACATTATCGTTTCGGCTTATTTCTCTCACCGCAACAGCCACCCGACGGAAGGACTTGACCACCTCGCCGAACATCGAGAGAAGCTGAAGTCTGTGTCGGAGGAAGAGGGACTGATGCTGGAGATGGATTTCTCGGCGTCGGAGTTGAACGACCTGAACTCGTGGAATTACAACAACCCTGACATTCTTGAGCTCAAAATGGAGCGCATCACCAGTTGCTCCTATGAGCCGTTCATCGAGATATTCAGGTTTCTCGATCTGCTGGAGGAGAAGTCCACGTATCCGGCTTCGAGGCGCACCCAGGTGTATGTGAATGCCATGCGCAATCGGCTTGCAAGACGCGGCGGCCTGTTTGCCGGCCTACGTCAAGAGGTTGCTGCCGCACCCGAACTTGTGCTCGGACGGGTCTTTGACTTTCGTTTCGAGAAGATTTCGGGCGGTCGAAAAAAGGGCACAGAAGATACGTCGAGCCACTACCGCAAGGGTGTCGCTGGAGACTGGAAGAACTATTTCAACGCAGAACACTGTACGGAATTCAATAGTCGCTTCAGCGGCATATTGCAGGCCACGGGTTACGAAAGTGACGACGCCTGGATCGAAGGTCAAATCAGGTCGCTCGAAGGCCTGAAGACCGTCTGAAACGATCGCCGCCACCAATCGAACTTTCTTGGACGAATCACGGAATATGGTCGCGTTTGTACAACCGTTCTCGCTGGACGGAAAGGCGGGTGGAGCGCGAATCCTGCGTACCCTGGTTGAGAGTGCTCCAGAGCCGTGTCTTAGTGTGAACACGGCTGTCGGGAATCCGCCAGATGCCGCAGAAGGGGAGATCCACGTTCCGGGACGGCCTGTCGTTCCAGTCCTGGATCGCTTCGCGAGAATCCAGCGGCTCGTGACCTCGAATCTTGATGTGTTGTACGGCGGCGACCTCGAAAATCGATTGGTTACCGCGTTCAAGAAGAATGGCGTGACCGCCGTACACGCTATTCCTCACGGGATCGATTTCTGGTACGCGTTCAGAGCGGCCAGGAAGATTGGCGTACCGTTCTTTCTAAACGTTCACGACGAGTTGTATTACAACCTCTACGGTGTGCCCTATCTGTCGTACGCCGTAAAGCGACTCGCCGAAGTCTGGCGTAATGCGGACGGCGTTTTTGTCATCTCGGAGGTAATGGGAGAGGAGTACTGCCGGCGATATGGTCAGCGTGATTACACGATCGTGACGGACGGACTTACCCAGGTGGCGTCGCAGCCGAGGTCCGTCGCTTCGCAGTCGCGTCGCGTCTATATGATGGGTTCGGCTCACATGAGCTATCGGGAGAATTTCCGTGTGCTGTTTGAAGGTCTGTCGCTCCTGAAGGATGCGCATCCTGACTGGAATATCTCATTGACGATCAGGGGAGGCTTCCCGTACGATGTGCAGTCGTCGATTCCGCTGATTCAGCTGCCATGGGGGACGCAGGAAGAAGTCGAATCTGATCTCGACGAAGTAGATATTTTGTATATGCCGCTTCCGTTTGAGGAGCGACACGCCCCACTTGCACGATTCAGCATGGCCACGAAGTTGATCACGTACCTGGGCAGCGGCCTTCCGATCCTGTTCCATGGACCCGAATACGCTGCAGCGTGCCGGTTGCTCAGGAAATACGACGCCGCCACGATCGTCGATGCAAACGAAGCGACGCTTCTCGCCAGTACAATCACGGACGGAACGGAGTTTGGTCAAAAGGCGGAGAACGCCCTTCATCTTGCGCGGACGCAGTTCATGGCTTCACACCAGCGCTCCAAGTTCTGGTCGGTACTGGGAAGCAGCCACGTGGACGCATGAGCCGAGACGGGGTCCTCGTGAACACTTCTCGGACCGCCCTTGCCTTTCCCGTCCTGCCGCCCGCACACGACGGAATTGGCGATTACGTAGGTCGACTGGCAGCCAAGCTGTCGGAAGATGAGCCGTGCTGCGTTTTCACCGAGGCAGGTTCGTTCGATTCGATTCCTGGAGTCGATATTTATCCCGCCCAGACAGCCTTGGAAGCGGATGGCGGACTCTTGTCGCTGATCGAACAGCACCCGGTGGACCGGCTTATCGTGCAGTACAACCCGTTCAGCTACGGCCGCTGGGGATTAAATCTTAGCCTTCCCACCGCAATCAAGCGCCTCCGCCGACGCTTCCCTCAACTACAGATCGGCTTGATGGTACACGAATCCATCGTTCCTGCGCGTGATTGGAAACGACGATTGATGCGGACGTGGCAGAGTTATCAGCTTCGAGAACTTGGGGCCGCGAGCGACGTAATTTTCTTTTCGATTTCGGCATGGGTCGAGCAATATGGGCCGTGGTTTCCAGGCAAACCGATCATTCATGCTCCTGTTGGCTCCAACATTCCCCGAATCGCTGTTTCCAACGCGGACGCAAAGGCTCATTTTGGTCTTCCTCCGGATGCACTTGTCATAGGGGCCTTCGGGAGTGATCACGAATCCCGCATGTGGGACTTGACGGTCGAGGCCGCAGAGGCGATTGTCGCCCGAAATCCGAAAACCGTGCTCGCATACGCGGGCTCGGCGGAACACCGGCTGAGGGAGCTCGTCCGAAACGTCCCCCTTCTGGCGTTGGGGCGCCTTCCGGCTGACCAACTTTCGATTGCACTGAGCGCGATGGACTTGTTCCTCAGTCCGTTCAAGTATGGTATTTCGTCTCGAAAAGGATCTGCGATTGTGGGCTTGCAGCACGAAGTAGCGACCTTGACTACGAACGGACCACAGACGGACGCACTGTTTGTGGATTCGGGTATTGGACTTACGGATGCGAACGATCCTGATTCGTTTGTGTCGCTCGCTGTTCGGATTGCGACCAGCAAGGATGACCGGTGTGCGATGGCGAGTGCCGGAGCGCGTTTGTACCGAGATGTGTTTTCGTGGGATCGCGTCGCGAGTGTTTTCCGCGAGGCGTTTGATGCTTCAGAGTGGCGCCAATGACCTACGCAGGTGCAATCGATAACGCCCAGCGAGACGCCGATCGTGCCGTAAAGACGGGGATCGGATTGCTGTTGCTATCGACAACTGCATGTGTTGTCGTGGCCCTTACCGGCAAAGCCGAAATGCTGCACGCCCTCGTACCGGTCTTATCGGTTGCCGTAGGTGCCTGGTTCCTGATCTTCTCGCCGGCCTATTACGTGTCGTTCGTAATGGCGCTGTGGCTGTTCATCCCGTTTCTGCGCCGCATCCTGGATTACAAGGTTGGACAGTACTCGGAAGATCCGTTCATGATGACCGCTCCCTTCCTTGTGAGCGGCCTGGCAATTCTCTCGCTTATCCGTCACCGTGAGGCATTGCGCCACAAAGTGTTTGTGCCATTCATCGCGGTACTGGTCGCCATTACATTTGGTCTGATTGTGAGCATCGGCCTCGGCAGCCCCGTCGAAGCCGCAAAGTCGTATCTCGCGTGGGCCGGTCCAGTGATGATGGGAATGCTCACGATCATCCATTGGAAGGAGTATCCGACCTTTAGGCGTGTAATCTTGTCGACAATCACGTACGCCCTGATTCTGACTGGAACGTATGCCTTAGTCCAATACGTCGTCTTCCCGCCGTGGGACAAGCTGTGGTTCATCGGTGCCGAAATGAGTTCCATTGGCAAGCCGGAACCCATGAGCGTCAGGGTCTGGAGTACATTGAACAGTCCGGGACCGTACGCGATGACAACGCTGGCTGCGGTCCTCGTACAACTGGGCCGAGGCAACCTCGTGTCAACGTCTGCGTCCTTCCTCGGTGTACTGGGGCTGATGCTGTCCAACGTACGGGCATCGTGGTTGGGCCTGGTGGTCGGGCTACTGTTTGCGATTTCCCGCGCCGACGGACAGCTTCAGAAACGGTTGATTGTCACAGTCGGACTTATTGTCGTGGTTGGCGTTCCGCTCGCGCTAAAGAGCCCCCTGGCAGATCCTATCTCCGACCGATTTTCGGATCGCGTCGAAACCCTGGGGTCGGTTGAAGAGGATGGCAGCTTTCAAGCACGAAGCTCACTCTACGCGGATGCTCCAAAGATGATACTCAGGTCTCCGCTCGGCCGTGGCCTTGGCTCCGATACGTACGACAGTGGCTGGATTACGATCTTTATTCAGCTCGGATGGTTCGGCGGTATCGCCTACGTTGTCGGCCTCTTGATGGTATTCTTTTCAGCGCTTGGTCTCCAAAAGGATACGCTGGACCACTTCTCGACGTTTGCCCTTGCCGCGACGCTCGTGAGTATGCTGTTGATGTTTGCCGGCAGTCAACAGGGAGGTGCTATGGGGACCTTCATGTGGACGTTTTTTGGCATGGTCCACGCTTCGTCGTACTATAACGGCCAAGCCG
>JAGQWL010000347.1 GCA_020437385.1 Bacteroidota bacterium | reverse complement strand
GAACTCGTTCTGAACGCGTACGTGACGATGATGTCGGGGGAGATCGCCGAAGGGGATTCTGTCGCCAACACGTTCACCATGACGGTGTCCGGAATGCTTGATCGCGAACCGATCGACGTTGTGTTGGACGCCCATCGTCCAGGCCGCGTCTTTGACGGACTTGGCGGGAACTTCCGACTACAGAATCCGAAACTCGATCCTGACGTCATCGACTACAACCTCGAGAACCTCCGCGTGGCGTGGGGACGGGTTGAGATGCCGTGGCAGCTGTGGCAGCCGGAGGAAGATTCCGATCCGCTGGCGCTGGCCGAATCGGGAACGATTCATCCGCGGGTAGCGGCGGCAATGGAGATGGCTCGCGAGTTGAAGCGACGGGGAATGCCCGTCATTGTCAGCGCCTGGTTTCCGCCGGACTGGGCGGTGAACGAGCCCGTCGAGGGCTTGAGGGGTCGGGACCTGAATCCGGACAAGATGGAGCTGATCCTGAAATCGATCGGCGACTATCTCGAGTACCTCAAGCGCTATTATGGTGTGGAAGCTGTGCTCTTTTCGTTCAACGAATCGGATCTTGGCATCGACATCCGTCAGACTGCGGAGGAGCATGCGACCTTCATCAAGGCACTCGGCGAACGACTCACCGACAGGGGACTTGCTACGAAGCTCCTTCTCGGCGATACCTCGGACGCGCGGCCGATCGACTTTGTGAAGCCTGCGCTGCTCGACAAAGATGCGCGGCCGTACATCGGCGCCGTGTCGTTTCATTCGTGGCGCGGATGGGAAGCCGACCTTCTGGAGTACTGGGGCGGAGTGGCCCGCCTCCTCAACGTCCCGCTTCTGGTGGGCGAGGGAAGCACCGACGCCGCAGCGTGGACCTATCCGGCAATCTTCTCAGAGTACTCGTTCGCGCTTCATGAGATAAATCTGTACACGAGGATACTCGCCATTTCCCAACCGCGATCAATCCTACAGTGGCAGCTCACGTCAGATTATTCCCTTCTTCGGGGTGGCGGGCTGTTTGGCGTTGAAGACGAACCGCTGTCGCCGACGCATCGGTTCTGGAACCTGAAGCAGCTCGCGTCGACTCCGCCGGGTGCCTTCTGGCTGCCTGTCTCTTGCTCAGGCTCAGGACTCAGCTGCGCCGCCTTTGGCGATATCGCAAATGGTGCTTACGCGGTACACCTCGTCAACAATGGTGCGGAACGAACGATGACCCTGTCGGGACTGCCCGATACCGTGGCCAGCGTCCGAATCTATGTGACTGATTCGGAACGCGCCATGGAGCTGGTGTCGACCATGGAGTATTCGGGTGATCCGATCGAGGTCGTCCTTCCAGCAGCCGGCTTTACGACTCTTCTCGCCGACTAACGTTGCGAAAGACGTCGAGGTAGGCATCTGCCATCTGTTTCCAGCCATGTCGTGACGCCGCTTCGCGCGCCCGCACGGACGCGTCAGCATCAAATGTGAGTATCGACTCGATGGCCTCCTTCAGGGCGCGTGTGTCAGTATTGCTCTCGATGACCCGACCGCACGTGTCGTCGATGCAGTCTGACGCGCCCACCGAGCGCGCGGCGATTACCGGAGTCCCCGATGCCAGTGCCTCGAGTACGACGAGTCCGAAGGGCTCGTAGAACGACAACAGAATAAAGACGTCCGCGGCGCGCATCAGATCGGGGAGGTCGCGACGGAACCCGAGGAAGTGCACGCGCTCCTCGACCCCGAGTCGTTTCGCGAGTTCGGGAAACGGACTTCCGTCAAGTGAGCCTGCTACGGCGAGATGCAGTTCCGGCACTGAGGGCAGCGTTTCAAGGATGGTGCCCAGGTTCTTGCGCTGCGTACGGACGTCGCCCGCAAAGAACGCCAACGGCACGCCGGATGGCAGACCGAGCGCACGACGATCGACCGATGCCGGAGTGAATTCGTCCAGGTCCACACCGTTTGATATCACCTGTATTCGCCGCGCATCTACACCGATTTCGACAAGCTGGTCCCGAACGATGCTCGACACCGCGATGATGCGATTCGCATTTCGGAATGCCTGCCTCTCCCAGCCAACGTTCGCTCGCGTGTAGATGCCCTGGTAGATTTTCCGAATACCGCTCAAGGTTCGTCTTGGGTGCGCAGGCGAGTCGAGCCAGGCACTGTGGACGAAGTGTGCCGCGTTTACGTGATGGGGGCGCGTAAGAACGTAGCCGTTGCCGCAAACGACATCGAATTCTCCTTCCATCCTTGCGAGCAATCGATTAGCTCTCCACGCAAACTCCCGCACCTTGAACAAGATCACGTCGTGGAAGGTCGGTTGAATCGGGATCCAGCGGGCACCAAGGTCGACGAGGTCCTCATCGATCGCGTCCGCGATCAATGTGACATCAACTCCATCCGCGAGAGCGGCGCGCGCCACCTCGTAGTTGACACGACCCTGGCCGTCACCGCGGAGAACATTATGCGTGACGATGGCCAGACGCATGGGCGTGTTGGAGTGATAAATACGGTTGAGCGCAATCGGAACTAATATCCGAAACGCTTCATGTTTACCGAAGTGATGGCGGTGGTCAGCAATCGGCTGCTCGTCGGAAGGGTCGTTTTCCACTTTTCGTCCAGCTTGATGCCGCCGCTGCGTTGGCGCATCGGGTTGCCGGCGATGGCATACGGACTGCCTTCGCGGAAATTGTCGACTGCCTGCTGTTCGAACTCAGCGCCGATCATGTTGCAGACCCGGCCAAAGGTGCCTTCAGGATCGGAGGCAAGTTCTTCGTACTGAACAAGAAGGTAGTCTTCCGGTGGCAGGTGGTGTTCCGCCACCTCTGCGATCAAGTGGTTACGAATCGACCAGGCACCTGCCTGTCGGAACGTCCACCAGAGCCTGCGGTGCAGGGCAAAATCCTCGGCGTGGATGTGCGGCTTCGTCACTGAGTAGATGAACCCGCGTGGGTCCTTTACGAGCTGGACGACCTTGACGTTGAAGAGGCCGGATCGCACCAGCCAGAGCAGTCGGTACGGATCCTTCGATGCGTCTACAACCCAGTTCGGTCGTTCACCTTCCTGTTCAGCGATCAGGTCCAGAAAGTTCGAAAACACCTCGTAGTTATTCTGACCAAACTGACGAATCTGCTCGTTCACAGTCGCCGACAGGGGTTTGTTCTTGAATTCGGCGATACGTTCGGTCCGAAGCGTTCGCCCTGCGTTGTGCGCCTCGCGAAAAAAGTGAATCTGTGGTTCGGGTTGCTTCAGCGGGTCCACGCGACGCTCCATCTCCATCCAGAAAGGATCCTCCTGCACGTATTTGCCCGAACCAGTCGGCAGCACGCCGCCGTCCATAATCTCGTGCGGCCAGATTTCAAGCTCACCCGCCGAAGCCATTTTCGAGTGCGCCCCCAGCATGCATTCGAGCAGGGTTGAGCCGCTTCGACCGATGCTTGCGACGTATATAAGGTTGAGCTTTTCCACTGAGGTATCGTCGATGAGGTGACGCGATAATCAGAATATCGCGTTGATCAGAACACAGGACACAGTTGAATGATCGACCTTCGGGCCTTGTTCTTTACCGTTTACAATTTGTCCACAAGTTCTTTGTACACACGACGTCGGTTGGCAGGGGCAAGTCGTCACTGTCCTGGAACGTGGCGGTATACAAAAAAAACCCGGGCCTTCCCCAAGACCCGGGTTCGAGATCATCGAGTCGGTTTCCCAGGCCGACCCCGATCAGATCAGAGGCCGGTTCCCAGGCCAGCCTCGATCGAGCAATATGAGGTGCATTGCTGATGTGCATCTGAATAGGGACGGCACCCGTTTTCGCTTTCAGGTAGTTTGACAAAAAAAGTTGATCAGCCTTCAGAAAGGTTTGATTTCAGGGCTTTTGGCTACTTTGTGTCTTCTCGCGCGCGCGTCACCCAGGTACCATGCGAATCCATCTCATCCCGAATTCCCACATCGACCCCGTCTGGCTGTGGGACCAGTACGAGGGCATCGACGAGGTCCTCAACACGTTCCGGTCGGCCTGTGACAGGCTGGACGAATACCCGGAGTTGACCTTCTCGGCGAGTTCCGCCCGATTTTACGCGTGGGTACTTGAGCACGACCCCGGGCTTTTCGAACGAATCTACAAATTCGTTGCAGCGGGCCGGTGGGAGATCGTCGGCGACTGGTGGGTCGAGGCGGACACGAATCTTTCCGGCGGAGTCGGGCTCCACCGCCAGTCGGAGATGGCGCGCGACTTTCTGCGATCGCGTTTCGGATCGTACTCGCCGGTTGCATTCCTGCCCGACACCTTCGGTCATCCGGCTGATCTGCCGAAGCTGCTCGCTGAATCCGGATTCCGCTATCTCATTTTCTGTCGCCCATCGGAGTCAGAAAAGGACGATCTGCCGGGCAACATGTTCTACTGGAATTACGGTCGGCATCGAGTGCTCGCCTATCGGCTGAAGCATCACTACTTCCAGGAGGACACGACTGATGAACAGCGACTTGCCCGCCTGGCCGATGATGAGTACGCGCAGCAACCGGTCAACGCGTTTCTGTTCGGTCTCGGTGATCACGGCGGCGGACCCACCATCGAAGAGATCGAGTGCTTTCGAAGCTATATCGATTCGTCTCCGCGGGGCCACGCGGGATTCTCTTCCTGCGAGCGCTTTTTCGCTGAGGCGGAACGGGCGGGACACATTCCGCATTACGAAGGCGACCTGCACATGCACGCGGTCGGCTGCTATTCGGTCGTTCGCGAGGTCAAGCAGCTCGTCCGGCGCGGCGAACGTGCGTTGTCGCAGGCGGAACGCGCGTCGATGATGCTCGGAGAACGAGCACCCGGATTGGAGGAATCGTGGCGGTCGCTGCTGTTCAACCAGTTCCACGATATTCTGCCGGGCTCCATGTCACCCGAAGCGGGTCGTCAGGCGGTAAATGAATTGGGGGGAGTCGTTCATGAAGCCGAGCGCGAAACCTACGGGTCGCTGAAGCAGCTTTCCATGCGCACTCCCGCTTCCGTTCGCGAGGGCGAGTTCCGTGTTTTCAACACACTCCCGCACCCCATCACGGTACCGATCTCAATCGAGAGCTTTCCGTACTACCGGCCTGGCGCCGCATTTCGTGATTCGTCGGGGCGCGAGGTTACGATTCAGGAAATCCCGGCGGAGTCCCGCTGTATCACCCGACGCTGGACGTTCGTCGATTCGCTCCCGGCGCGCGGATGCAATTCGTACCACTTCGACAGCACTTCGGTCGTGGAACGAGCCGTTGCCGGGAATTTCTCGCCGGATGAACATCCGGAACGTGCCGATCGCGTTCCGTGGCTGGACAACGTCGGGATGACACTGCTCGTTCTCGATGACAGCAGCGACACCTGGTCTCACGGCGCAAAGGGGTTCAACGATGTCGTAGGCGCATTCCGACGCGAGCAATGTTCGATCCACAGCGGACCTGTGGCGGAGAGCAGGTTTTCCCGTTGGTCCTTCGGAGGATCCGAGTGTGACATTGTTTTTACGCGGATGACTGGTTTGGCGGGGATTTACGTTGATATCAGGGTACGCTGGGTCGAGAAGCGGCGCATACTGAAACTTGAACTGCGGCCGCCGAACGGTGTGGAAGCCGGCCTGGAAATGCAAGGTGCGGTTGGGATGATCATCCGCAATTCGGATAGGCGCGAACTGCCGATGCACGGCTGGTTGCGGACTATTGGAAAAGATGGGTTTACCGTTGTGCAGGACGGTGCATTCGCGTGTGACGCGACCGCGGACGCGGTACGATTGACGCTGGTCCGTTCCAGCCTGTACGGATACGATGAAAAGACGAAACTGTCAGATGCCGATCCTGTTCGGCACACCGATCAAGGTGAGCATCATTTTCGCCTGTGGTTCGGCGCAGCCCCGGAAGACGGCGTCGACGATCTCAATCGACACTTCGAGGCGTTTGTCGAGCGTCTGTTCGTTATCAGGGAGACGCCGCGAGCGAGAAGCCAGTCCGGAAGTTGAGTGGTGAAGCGCCCGAAGAATCGCACGAATAGAATTATCCGAAGAAACGTTTCCGAAGAGTCGGTAGCAGGTAGCATGGTGGGGCGGATGTCGCGTCTTTCATTGTTTGTCGTAGTCCTGTTGGTCATGGCGACCCAGCCACGGACATTCGCGCAGACGCGCCCGTCTGAATCGAGCGATCGTCCGCCTGCGCTGAACCAGAGTGTTGCAGGTGCTTCGGGAGCGCCCATCCGATTTCGGAGTCTCAGCTACGATGACGGCCTGCCGCAGGTAGACGTCGAGGCGATCGTTCAGGACTCGCTTGGCTTCATGTGGTTCGGGACCGAAGATGGACTCGTGCGATACGACGGGCGGGAGATGGTCGTGTATCGACCGTCGCCGTTTGATACGACAAGCCTGGCGTCGTCGTGGATTGTCGCGCTGGCCCTCGCCAAAGACGGAAACATGTGGGTTGCGACTGAGGGTGCGGGAGTGATTCTCTACGACTCTCAAACCAACTCATTCCGTCAGCCGCCGGCTGGGGGCCGGGTTAACGCCAAGGGCCGCACGAATCTCTGGTCGATGGCGATGGCGCGTGACGGTACGCTGTGGCTTGGCAAACGAGACGACAACCTCGTTCACTACGATCCGTCGACTGGTGAAATTGTCGACTATCGCCACGATCCGGCTGACCCGTCGAGCTTGTCGGACAGTCAGGTCACGTCATTGGCTGAAGGTCAGGATGGCACGATCTGGATCGCCACGGAGGCCGGCGGTGTCAATCGTCTTGATCGAGCGGCGGGCGGCATTGCGCATTTCCGAAGGCGACCGAACCGTTCGACGGGTTTGCCGGACGACGATGTGCGGTCGGTGATCGTTGACAGAGCAGGAAAGGTATGGGCGGGCACCGGCCGAGGGCTCGCTTTCTTCGACGACCAATTGGGTGACTTCCAGCGCGTGCGGGGTGAAGTCGGCTCGGTTGGCATAACGGCCCTGTTCGAAGATCCGT
>JAGQWL010000346.1 GCA_020437385.1 Bacteroidota bacterium | reverse complement strand
GCCACCGTCCTGGCGCCGCCGACCGAGATCGTTGCCAGGACGGCTGCCGCACACAGATTCATGACAGCTCGTCTCGCTGCACGCAGATTCACGACAGCTCGTCTCGCCGCACGCAGACCGGCCTTATTTCTTGGCGTATCCATTCTGCTCGCTCCGTTGTATCAACTACGTCTACCCGACGCGTCTACTTGATCATCCCTACTTGACCAGTGTCATCTTGTGCACCTGCGTGTAGTCGCCTGCCTTGATCCGATACAGGTACACACCCGATGCGAGATGGCTCGCGTCGAAATCGACGTCGTACCGCCCTGCCTTCTTCTCGTCATCTACGAGACGTAGTACCTCTCGGCCAAGCAGGTCGTAGACTGTGAGACGCACCGTCGCGTCATTTGGAAGCTCGTAGTGGATCACCGTCTTCTCTCTGAACGGATTCGGGTAGTTCGGGAGCAGCACGAATTCCTCCGGCAACGGCTCCACCGTCGTCTCGGCCTCCATTGACCAGGCCTCGGACAAGTCCAGCGCCAACGGCTCCTCAATCGTACCGACCTGTACTCCGGACGCGAACTGCAGTTGGTTGGTGACTTCGACAACCTTCCCGGTTTCGGGATTTCTTCCTCGCACGATGAGTGCACTGTTGTCGTCCTTGTTTCCGTATACCATCAGGAAGAGGCGGAAGCCCTTGCCGGCAGCGACTCGTCTGACGCGGCCGTGCCCGCGCTCCTTGCCCTTTTCGTCGACAACCCAGACGTATCCGTCGTTTCCGAGCAGCGGCTCACCGTCAAATGTCACGGCTGCCGTCACCGTCATCGTGGATTCGAATTTCCTCGCGTCGAACGACTCACCTTCCGCAGAGGCACTGCTAGCCGCTTCCGGTTCCACGTAGCTCCCTTCCGGCAGGCTCTTGCCAGGTGCCGGCACAGCCTTGGACGTCTGACTCGATGCTGCCGGCTCGCCCAGTCTCGATTCGTCTGCATTCGGTCCAAACTTCTTCGAACTTCCCGCCGGCGTACCGCCGCTTTCCGGGAATCTCGTCAGGTCTGCGGACGCCATCACGTTGGTCGGCTCGGAGTAGGTCAGGGTGCCGGCGTTCGCAACGTTGAGCTGATAACCGACGCCAGGCTGCATGTTCGTCAACGAGCCGTACCACGTTCCGGTATCGAACTGCGCGAACCCGAACTGACTCTTGATCACATCTCCATTCACCGGCGTCAACGAGCTGAGCGCGTCGCCGACCGGCTGCGCCGCCTGTGGCAGGTATCCGATCCAGTTCCAGCCGGGCGACACGGATATCGGATTGGTGCCGAGATCCACGATCGTCCCACCCGGAACGAATCCGCCGGACTGTTGCACGTAGACCTGGTAGCCCGGCCCCGGATTGATGTCGGCCAGCGTTCCAACCCAGCCGAACTGCTCGTCGTAGATGCTGAACTGTCCTGATGTCTTCACCAGGTCACCCGGAGAGGCGACGATATCCGCCAGGACCGCATCCACCGACGGGTCGGCGGGCGTCTTGTTGAGCGAGATCCATGTCCAGCCCGCTGCAAGATTGACGGCGTTCGGGTCCGCGACATAAGGTGCGCCGATGATCGCAGGCTGCGAGACGGTACCCTGCGTCGTGTTGTTTTCGAACACGATCGACTTGGTCGTTTCGTCGTAGAGCACGCAGTCCGAGTCGTCCCAGACCTCGAATCGAATGGTCTCCCCAACGAGCGTGTTGCTGTAGATCACCATGCTGACGAGGCCGTTGTCGACGTTTGCCACACCGCGGACCTCGTTCCCGACCATCGCGACCACACGGTCGTTGCCGTCGGTCGAGTTGACGCCGGAGATGTTCAGTCTCGCCGTGAGCGTCATCGAATACTCGAAAGACGGCGGATTGACTTCCCACACTGCCGGTGCCGCACAGACGACGTTCGCCGTCACGTAGAACGGAATGATCTCCTGCGCAAAGCCCGACTCAATTCTGGTTGCGTTGACCGTCGCGGTGTAGGTTCCGAGCGCCAACGTGTCGGGTACCTCGAAGGAGACGGTCGCGGTACCGCCGGGCACAACCGTGCCGGACGTCAACGTCGGAGAAACGATCGCAGTGTCTCCCGCTGCTGAGCCAAGCTTGAACGTTGGCGGAATTTCGAACAACGCGTCCTGCGCGCGACCGTTCACGAGCTTCGATGTGACGACCGTCCCGGTTCCGCGCGTGATGTCGACGTCGACGTTTGCCGGGGCCCACGTAAACGCGCTTCGCTTGACGGTGAACATCCAGGTTGCCGGCGCAGCGAGGGGGTTGCCGGATAGGTCCGTCACGCCGTCCATCGAGGCTTCGAGAACGAGTCCCTCCGCCGCTGCCCAATCGAACGACGACGGCGGCGCGAGGATGACCTTTCGGCTATCGCATGCCTTCAGCAGTCCCGTGATCGCCGTTCCCTGATCCGGGCCCGATGCATACGACAACGTCGTGTTCGTACCGACACCGTTCGTCACGATCGACTTGCAGAGGATTGGTTCGTCGAAGGTGATTGCGATGTCGCGACCGAGCGTCAGGATCTGATCCGCCGGCTCAGGTGTGCCGAAAACCAACGGGGCCTTCGTGTCTACGACACCTTCGGCGATCGGTGAGTACACCTTCGGCGGATCCGCGCCCGCGGCGGTCGACACACACTCCGTGCGTGCGCGCAATTCGTATTCACCGTCCTGCGGCGGAATCCAGAAGGTCGTCCACGAAGTTGCGTCGAGTCCGAGATCAACCATCGCCGTGTCGAGCGCGGGATACCAGTTGGGCTGGCCCTTCAGCCGGTAGTCCATACCAACTGATACCAGCGAGTCGGACGGTCCAACATCGCTGTCGATGCCGTCGAGGATCACCTGAAGCGGCGAGCTTCCACCGCCGTAGTACCACGGGCTTTCCGGCCGCAGGATGGCGATCTCGCTGCACGGCGCGTCGAAGTAGACGCTGATGAAGGCGGTGTCGGAAGTCGCGAACGGCGTGCGCGGATCACCCTGCCAGATAGCGTAGTCGTTCTCGGGATACAGCATGAGTCCGACGTTCTCATAGGAGTACGTGGGTGAGATACGCGACACATCAACATTAATGGTTCGCGATTCGCCACCCTCGAGCGTGAACGTTTCGCGGCGCGTTCCGCCAAGCGGACCGCCGGTCGCCTTGATCGCGAGATTGCGCGGATTCAACTCACCAGGGACAGCCAGAGCATACTGGCGTCGCTCGTTGTTTTCGCTCTTATTGGTGAGCGTTACCTCGAACGTAGCTGTCCCGTTCGGATCGACATCACGCTGAACAGGCGGATTGACCGATATTTCGGGCCAGTCACGCCGCTGCGTACACGGATCTCCGTCGCCCCCGCATCGGGTGCCGTCATTCCTGACGGCGCCGGGACCCTGCTCCCAGGGATTGGAGGACCGCCCGGACACAATGCCGAAAACCGGCGTACCGTAGCGCGGATCTTCCCCGACATCAACCGAGAAGAAGTCGCCTGTGTCGCCATCCGAGAGCACGTAGCCCATTGCACGCGACTCACCATTGGTCCAGGTACTGTCCCGCGTCCACTCCGACTCGACGTTGAATTTTGCGAAGAAGTCTTGCTCGACTCCGGCCGCCCAAACAATAACGCCCAAGGTCGAAGCATCCTTGATGTAAATCCGCGTGGTTTCGGTCCAGGTTCGGGTCGAGTCGATCGTTGTACCGAATTCGTAGTCCGCCCCACTCGAGAAGGAGATGTTCTTCACATTTGCGGGATCTTTGAGCGCCTCGGTGGCAAGGGAATCTTCGGCTGCCAGTTGTGCCTTCCAGTTCGCAAGCGCATTCGTGAGACTAACGCTGTCTTCGATCCCATCGCTGTTGGGATCTCCAGACAGGGTGGGATCCCCGGCGAGGGCAATGAGGTCTTCGAGTGCCGGGATGAGCGACGTTGCGATATGGGTTGTTCCGTACACGTAGGTCGTCTCAAAGGCATCATCCGGGTTGATGTCGGCTGCAAGAACCTCATCCAGATTGACGCTGCAAGACGGGTCGTCGACCTTAAGTTCATCCGCACGAGCGAACAAAAGGTTGAGTGCAACGCCCATGTAGAGATCTTCTCCCGTCCAGGCAGGGTCATCACTCGTGGACCATCGTTCCGTGGTCGTCGCACAGACCTCGATGGCACCACCGCTTCCGTTGTGCCGACCCGACTCGATGTCCGTGCGAACGGCAAGAGCCACGCCGCTACTGCCAAAGGAGAGGGTAACACCGAATAGATTTGATCCAAGTGTTGTCGTCAGGCCAAGCGCCAGATTGACTTCGGCGCCAGCCCCCCCGCCGGCCACGTGCATGTTCGTCAACGACTGACAATTCGTTACTCCCTTCTCGATGTACGCCATCGAGTTGCCTCCCGGAGGATCGCGAAGAAGCAGGATGGGGAATGGCTCTGTGGTCGCGGATACAAACTCCGCGGTTCGCGGTCGCAGGCCCTCGACAAGGGCCCATTCGGTTGCCCGTACCGGACTCTTTCCAACCACGTTCGCGACCGCTGTAATCGACTTCTGGAACGACCGGTCGACGCCACTCACGAACGCACCCTGGGACGTGTTGGGGGATGCACCGATCGTTGTGTAGTCGATGACACCGTTCGTGCTGTCGAGCGAGAACTCCTGCGCCTTGCCACCCTTGTCGGCGATGGCGTCGAAAATCTCGACGCTGCCCGAAGTAACCGGACAAAAATTGCCGTTACCATAGTCTTCCCGAACACTTATGGACAGGTCGACGGGTTGAGCGCGTCCGATTACCGGCACGTTGGGCAGCGTTCGGTCGGCGGCAATGAGCCCCGACGAGCACGACGAAGCGGGTGTCGGCAGGCCGGCAATGTCGATAATCAGATCTGGACGGAAGATGAAGTCCAGTGTGTCGTCTGTCAGTGAGAGGTCCGACTCGCGAGCACCAAGGTCATCGAAGAAGCGAATCATGTCCGCCTCGAGTCCGGCCGGCGCATTGTTCACGCCGACGACCTGCACGAGATACGCTTGCGGCGGGAGCTCTATCTCGAAGTTGCCGGAGATCGGGTACGTCTGGTCGAAGCAGCCGTCCTCGGTAAAGACGCGCAGTGTTGCCGAGCCGAGATTGCCGGCCGCCGCACAACTCCCCCCATAATAGCCCCGAAGCGTGCGCGTCTTGAGGCTCACGAAGTTGATGTCGAAAAGGTCGTCGTCAACCAGCAGGTCCTGATACTTCGGCGAGAAGACCGTAATGTCAGAAGGATCCGGCGAAGTGACACTGGGCCTGATACGATAGAGAGCTGTCGGCCCAGACGATGGGAAAAGCGACAGCGAAAACGTCCCGTCGGACTGGGTGGATGCGCGATTCTCACCGTCGACCTGAATCTGTACATCGGGGGCCGGACAACTCGTCCCGGCAAACTGTACAAGCCCCGAAACACCAAGTTGCGTGTTATCGGTGAAGTCGACCTGGTTTTCGACAGGACTCTGAACGCTCAACGTGATATCCTTCTGTACAGGCGTGAACGAACGTGCGGGCTCCTCCGGTCTTACCGTGAACGTGGCCTTCTCGCCATATCGAAGTCCGCCGAACGTGTAGTTGCCGTTCTGGTCCGAACGGGCGCACTCGCCGATATTCGGTCCGTCGACCCAGAAGACACCGTTGATCAGTCGGCCATGAGCGACCGACGCCGAGACGTCGGCAACGACGCTGCCGCTCGCCTGGTTAAACGGCCAGTAGGCGGCGACGGCGCCTTCAGATCCGGTCGTCGTCCCCGCGCGCACGGCCTCGATCCCCGATTGCGAGAGGGCGACATCCCAGAGTTGAACGTCGTCCATCTCCCCCTTATAAAAGGCATCCACCGTTTCTCCCTGTCGGGCGGCACCGATAGTGAGTAAATCCGTCGTAACCGGAAAGGTGAATCCCGACGAGGAGGCGGTCGGCTGTCCGTCGACGTACAAGGTCGCGGTATTTCCGTCCTTGACGACACACACGTGGACCCACTGCCCGGTGTTCACTGCAAACGGCGTCCAGACCTGATTGAATCCCGATCCAACTTCGCCGTAGTACAACACGCCGTTGAAGAGCTGGAGGAACGCGTAGGTGCCTGCCTCGACGCTGCCCCAGTTAATCAGCGAGTACCCGCCACCGTCGGCCGTGGTCTTGATCCACGTGCAGGCGGTTCGCTGAGTCGTTGCCGGGACATATGGAACGGACACGTAACCTCCGACGCCGTCGAACTGCAGCGCCTTGTTCGGATTCGGGCTGATGCAGACGTTGACTGAGTTGTCCGCTGCCGAAACTGATTTGGTGGCTCCGCCGTCTCCTGAAGCAGCACTCGAAAATGAGATCGCGGATGTGTCGGCGGAGCTAAACGACTGGACGGCCTCAACATCGAGCTGTGTCTGCGGAGCCTCGGCGGCACTTGAGCCACTTGCGAGTGCCGAGATCTGCCCGCTGATGGTGCCGTTTGCCGGGCGCCAGCCCGTATCGCAGACCGGAGAGGAAACACCTAGTGCAGGCGCGGCCGATAGAATCTCAGAGTTTGATCCGGTGACGCAGTACTCGTAGGTGCCACCCGGCATCGCGCTGAAGTCGTCAAAAAACTCGCCGTCCTTGGACGTGGTCCCGACGAGCAGCGTGTCATCACCCTCCCGCCGATAGACGTTGAACAACTCTTCGTTTGCAACGATGTCGTTCCACGTGAGCTGAATCCGGTCGTCGAAAGTTCCATCCGAAACGGCGATATTTGACGGTGAGCCAACGAGCGGCTGGATAAAGACTGCTCCGTCATTGCCCGGATCGAAGAGCGGCGCACCAACGAAGGCGAAATCTTTGCTTATCGACACGCTCGCGCCAAACAAGTCGTTTGCACTGCTTATGGGCGTTCCGTCGGCCGACGCAGGCAGCAGGGCGGAAGCCTCCGACCACGATGACCCTGTGCGTACGAAAATCCAGGCTGCCCCCGGAATTGCAAAGCCCCCTAGCGAGCCAACTAGGATGCGATTACCCGAAATGTCGACCCTTGATTCGTTGTAGACACCGTTTGAGCCCGTGAGTGAGGCGGTTTTAGTCCATTGCGTCGATGTTGTACGCTCAAACACGTATGCGTTTACAGACGCGTCCGTGTTGTCAGAGACTACCAGATACGGTCCGTCCATCGCGATGTCAGTACACGTTCCGCAATCGGTCGCCGTCAACACCTGAATCTCGTTCCACGCGGCGCCGTCGAAACGAAACAGGACGACGCGACTCGCATTGGTCGCGGCAGCAAGATAGTCCCCACTGACGGCGACACTTCTTCCGATCTGCTCGCCCGCAACGGGACTGTTGGGCAAAACAAACGTTTCAGCCCACGTGCCCGACGCCGCCCGGTCGTACATCCGGATCCTTCCCTGGAGTATGCCGGCTCCCCCGGCATAGTCCGTTTCACCCGCGGCGGCCCGGCTTCCTTCTATGTCGACTGAAGCGACACCCCCAGTAACGAAGTCCTGCGTCGAACTCCAGGCCCCATCGATAAATCGCAGCAACGCGACCTTCGACGGATTGCTCCACTTGACGATCGCGACATCACCGCTGATTTCTGCCGTTGTCGCGTAGCCCGAGGAGGCGCTCTCCAACAGTGGCAGCCGCTGCCACGACCCATTGGAGAAAACGAAAGGCGTCGAATGCACGTTTGAATTTCCACCGACCACAATCGCCTTGTTGCCGTCGACCGCAACGTACGAACCGAAATTAAACTGCTGTCCGGCAACACTATTGTCTGCGCGGATCAACTCGCTCACGCCAACGACCGATGAAGTAAGATTCGTTGTCGAAACTGCGAGACGGCCTTCGTCACACGAGGACGCGCGCATGTCGTTGACTCCCGCGGTCTCGATACAGTACGTGAACGGCCCCGCTCCAGGTGGCGTGCTGTCCGTGTAGGTCGTTGTGTTCGCGGCCAGAGATGCCAGGCTGACGCCGTCACGCGTCACCCAGTACAGCGACTCGATGTCCGAATCGTCGTTCCACGAAACAACAACCTTGTCCGCGTACTGCTCCGACGCATTGACATTTCCGGGCGGCAGGATCGCCGTGTTGCCGTCGTCGGAGTCCTCTTCCGACACGCCGAAGTTATCGGTCGCCCGAACGGAATAGCTGTGTACAACTCCGAGCGTCGAGCCCGTATCGGTAAACGATGTGACGTTCCGTGCAACCGAGCCGATCACGCCGCCGTCGCGAAGAATTTCGTAACCCGTTTCGAACCGTGAGTTGTCGATCCACGTCACCACAACCTCGGTCTCCGACG
>JAGQWL010000345.1 GCA_020437385.1 Bacteroidota bacterium | reverse complement strand
CTTTAGAAGATTCGACGGTGCATTACACGGCGATGCGAAAACGATAGGGCCAAGATCAACGGCTTTGTGGGCCGCCTCGAGGTTTTCGATCAACTGCGACGGATTTGGAGTAATGACGCGACGCAGTATGGAAAGTCCGAGCTCGCCGTCACCCATCCCAAAGGCGTTCTGCACCTGATCGGCAGTAAGGTCCGGCTGCCAGAATTCGATAAAGGCCGCACCAAACCCACGAATGGTTTGCGCGGTGCTGTCTGTGTAGACCTCGACCGACTGCGCGTTGGCTTGACCGGCGGACAGTACCGTGAGGAGTGCTGCGACGGCAACTAGACCGGCGGCTTGTGGGTTGCTTCTGCTCCGTAACATCTCGTTCTTCTGAATTCTGGTAACTACCTGGTAACGATGAGCGCTCGAGACGTCGCTGCCGATCCGGCCTGCAGACGATACAGGTAAACTCCGCCGGCCAGCCCTCGTGCATCGAACGTGACGCGGTGCCGTCCCGGTGACATCTGCTCGTCGACGAGCGTCTCGACGGTACGCCCGGTCATGTCATGGACGGTCAGACGGACAATCGCAGGAGCCTCGATCACGAACTCAATCGTCGTGGACCCCGTGAACGGATTCGGATAGTTCGTCAGTAAGAATCCGTCGGGAGAAACAGCGTCCTCTTCCACCGGCAGCCGGTAGCTTTCGAGATACTCACGCAGCCACACAAGGGCCGGTCGTTCGGCCCCGCTGTCGCGCACGAGGTAGGCTTCCTGAGGCGTGCGCCACATGCCCGGTCGCCATCCCCAGAACGTAATTCCAATGACGGAATCGTGGTTCCAGAGCACCGGAAAGATCCGCTGCATGTCCGCGAGCTGATTCGCATCCGACTGCTGCTCGGTGACAGTCGGGCTCTGTGTCGGATTGCCGTCAACGTCCATCTCCGTTATCATGAGTGGAAGGCCGGTGACGGCGAGTATGTCGAGCACACTTTGCAGGGGTGCACCGGAACGGGTCGAGAACGCATGCGCCTGCATGGCGATGACGTCAATCAGGTTGCGCTCCTGAAGAAGTTGCACAAGGCTGCGATATTGCGCCGCCCCGCTGGTACTCCCGAGTATTCCGTAGTCGTTCAACACAAGTTTTGTTGAATCCGGAAAGATGGATCGAGCCATCTCGAACGCGGTGATCACCCAATCCCAACCGGTTTCGCCGGCACCACCGAGTGCACCGATGTAGTTGCCTGAATGCGATGCATCCGGCGGCTGATGGAGCGGCTCGTTGACAACCTCGAGATAGTCGATGTCGGGGTACCGTTCGGCGACCGCGTTAAACCATTCTTCGATCTCCTGTCGCTGTTCCAGTGAGTCGAGTCCGGCGATCCACGCCGGTTGCTGAGAGCCCCAGACGAGCACATGGTAACGGAACGGCCATCCGTTTGCTTTTGCCAGGTTATACGCGGCGTCGGCCTCTGCCCAGTTCATCTGGTCGCGCGTGCCTTCGACCGTGCCCCACTTGCCGCCGTTCTCCGGCACAACCTGATTCCAGTAGTCGTCAAGGTTTCGGGCTTGAGACTGGGAATAGGCCGTCCCCAGCCACTTGTCGAGTCCGTCGGCTAGCGGCGGACCCGACTGCGTCAGACGCGAAGGCTCAGGCGTCTGCGCCGTGGCCGGAGCGGTTGCGAACAAGCAAACAGCAAGGGTGACAAGGACCTGCAGAAGGCGCGACGAGCGTCGCCCTATTGCGAATCCATTGTGAGAAGAATCCTGCATAATCGGTATCGCTAAGAACAGGAGAGCCTGCCATCCGGACGGGCGGCAGGCTCTCCCACGCAACAAACAACCAACAACAAACAACAACTATGCGACTACTTGACGAGAATCATTCGTCTCGTGCTAACGAAGTCGCCCGCTT
>JAGQWL010000344.1 GCA_020437385.1 Bacteroidota bacterium | reverse complement strand
GGGGTCATAATGATGGCGGCATTGACTGCGACTGGCGGAGGCCTCGTCCGCGACCTTCTTGTTCGTCAAATACCAATGGTGCTTCAACGGGACTTCTACGCGACGGCAACACTCATCGGCGGCGGAGTTTTCGTCGCGTTCTCCCAACTCGAACTGCCTCCAGCGCTGAGTGTCGCTTCATGCATCCTGGTTACAACCGGACTCCGTCTCTTCGCTCTCGCAAAGGGACTTCAACTGCCTCGGGCGGACACGTCACTGCCGTGAAACGACCTAGTCGGTGTGCAACCGGTTGCCCGAAAGGAACTCCTCCGCCATCAACACCATGTCCTTGCTTCCGATGTAGAGTGGAGTGCGCTGGTGCAGTGTTTCCGGTTGTTTGTCCATGATCCGCATGACGCCGTCGGATGCCCGCCCACCGGCCTGCTCAACGATGTACGCAAGCGGGTTTGCTTCGTACATCAAGCGGAGTTTCCCATTCGGACTCTTGGTCGTGGCCGGATAGATGTAGATTCCGCCCTTCAAGAGATTGCGATGAAAATCCGATACGAACGATCCGATATATCGCGTGCTGTAGGGACGCCCCGATTCTTTGTCCGAAATCTGCATCCACTTTATGTACTCCTTCAGGCCCCGTTGAAATGAGTTGTAGTTGCCTTCGTTTATCGAATACGAAGACGCGGTGGCGGGTGTCGTAATGTTGGGATGCGACAACAGGAATTCGCCGATTGACGGCTCGAGCGTAAATCCATTAACGCCCTGGCCCGTCGTATAGACTAGCATGGTCGACGAGCCGTAGACAATGTACCCGGCCGCGACCTGATGGATGCCGGCCTGCAAGGCGGCATCCAGGCTCGGTGGAACGGACGAATCCGGAAGTCGGTACACAGAAAAGATGGTGCCAACCGAGACGTTTACTTCGATGTTAGATGATCCGTCAAGCGGATCCAACAACACGATGTACTCGCCGTCACCGTCGCCGGAGTTTGCCTTGATCGGAATGGCCTCCGCATGTTCCTCGCTGCCAATCAAACAACACTCTCCTCCGCGTTTCAACGCGCGGACGAATTCCCGGTGGGCAAGAGCATCCATTTTTTGTTGAACCTCTCCCTGCACGTTGATTTCGCCCGTGGCACCGGCAATATCCACGAGACCAGCTCGCCGCATGTCACGGTTCACGATCTTTCCGGCGACGGAAATATCGCGAAGCAAACGTGAGAAGGCGCCCGTTGAGTGTGGAAACGACCCCTGTCGTTCAATAATGAACTGTTCGAGCGTTTCCATTCGCAGAAAATCTGTAGCCTCTGTTTCGAAGGTCTCGTGTGCGTCGTCGTTCATAGCGATGGGGCTGGATGCGGAAAAGATATTTATCGACCAAAAAGCGCTTCCTGAAAGCAGGAAGATACGCTTCTCGCTAGGTCGCCACCGAATCCGCTGGCAACAGATCGGGTCGACGCCTGAAGAGCTGCGCGATTGCCTCTTTCGTCCGGTCTCCAGCGGCACGTCCCGACCGGATATCCTCCCGAAGTCGAAGAAGGTCCGCGAACTCGTCGACGTCGTACCAGGACGGGAGTGTAGCAAGCTTCAAACGCGAACTGCGTACGCGCGCAACCGTCTCTACAAAGACCTCCGCATGCGAATACTGCATGCCGAGAAAGACGTGAGGTGCGGGAGCATTCAAACCAATCAGATAGTATCCTCCGTCCTCGGCCGGACCCAGACAAGCCGTGCCAGGCTCGGACAGTACATCAAGTGCCCGCTGTAGATAGTGAGTTGGCAGGCCCGGATGATCGGTGCCAACAACAACAACGCGGCCGAACCCATCGGACAGGCAATGGTCCACCGCGTTGTGCATCCGTGAACCGAGGTCGGGGCCAGTCTGACGGAAGACGGAATCCGCGGGCAAATCCGGAAGGCCGGTCTTCGCCGGAGCAAGGTAAACCCGGACGTCCACTTCAAGTCGCTTGTACTGATCAATAGCGTCGAGAAGAAACGCGTGATAGAGAACCGCAGCCCACTCATTGCCGACCACTGCCGCCAGACGCGTCTTGACAACTCCCGGTTCGGGTACCTTACCAAAAACCGCAATGACAGACCGAATCATCACAAACGCCCCATCGGCGGTCACGTAGTCGTTCGCTGTTGCCGCCCGCGCGCCATGCGGGAGTGAATCTCAACGAGACGTTCGACGGCATAATCGATATCCGCCTCGGACGTGCGATGACTCAAAGAAAAACGTACAGCAGTAGCTGCGGCCGTTTCAGTCAACCCGGCTGCCAGCAGAACGTGGCTGGGCTTCAAGCTGCCGCTTGTACAAGCTGAGCCGGACGAAACAAAAACCCCTTCGATGTCGAGATTGAGAAGTATCATTTCACCATCGAGAGGATGCTCATCATCGACGAAAGCGATGTTGAGAATATGGGGCACGGCATCCGGGTCCGGCGGCGTGTTGACAACAATGAGGTCGTCGAACGCGTCCAGCAGCAGCCGACGCAATCGCGTGTTCAGCCCACGAACGTACGATGCACGCTCCGCCTTACCGAACTTGGCAAGTTCTACGGCCTTGGCAAAACCAACGATACCCGCGACATTTTCCGTACCGGCGCGTCTGCCCGCCTCCTGAGCGCCGCCGCGCAACGTCGGGGTCAGTTCGATACCGCTTCGATTACAGAGCAATCCGACTCCCTTCGGGCCGCCAATCTTGTGGGCACTGAGACTGAACAGGTCCAGCGTGTCTACCGCGGGCTCCACTTCTCCGTAGGCAAGCGCCTGGACTGAATCCGCAAAGTAGATCGCCGTTCGGGACGGAAAAACACGTCGAATACGTTCGGGCGAATTGTATGCGCCTGTTTCGTTGTTGACGAGCATACAGGCGATCATTCCGTCGAAGTCCATAACCTGTCCCAACGGCGGCATTACCGCCGCTCCATACTCGCTTGTCTCTAGCCAGTGGACGCGCCCACCAAACGACTCGAACGCTTCGAGCGGTTTCAACACTGCTTCGTGTTCCGCCCTGCTCGCGGCCACCGGAAGCCCTGACCGAAAAGCGGCCGATAGCGCCAGGTTCGCTGCCTCCGTACCGCCACTGGTGAAGACGATCTCTTGCGGATTCACACGTAAGGCATCCGCGATAGACTCCCTTGCCTGATCGACTGCCGCGCGCGCCCGGCGTCCCGGTGTGTGAACCGAGGAAGGGTTGCCGAATGAATCCGTCCAGTACGGAATCATTGCTTCGATCACACGCTCATCGACCGGAGTGCTCGCTGCATAATCAAGATATGTGGGACGTGGACTCGTAACGCTCGAAATGGACTGGTGATGAATCGATTTGCCGGATCATCGCGCGCTTCTGAACGTACAGAGCCGACCTCACAAGGGCAACTGTGGCGGCCGGCCGCTCTCGCTTGCAAACACAGCCGCTTGCAAACACAGCATGGAGC
>JAGQWL010000343.1 GCA_020437385.1 Bacteroidota bacterium | reverse complement strand
GGAACGGTACTGCGGATTCGCCCTCCGGAATTTCACTTCGTGAGCAACCCCCTGACTCAGTTCGATAACATATACGCTGTACGCGGGCATGGCTGACTCAATTACAAACGCGTCGTGGTGCCGCCTGTGCATTGCGGTTTCGTCGGCGCTCCTCTTTGTCGCTGGCTGCGGAACGCAGGATACGCTTCCACATTACGCCGAGACAACGCTCGAACCCGGTTCTTCACTTCCGAATCTTACGGAATTGCCGGAAGGTGGCGCGTTGCTGTCATGGGTGCAGTCGATGGGCGACGGAACCCACGAACTCCGGTTCACTCGTATGTCCGAGGGTCGTGATGGCACGGCACTGCAGATGGGGCCCGTGGAGATCGTTGCATCGGGAACGGATTGGGTCGTCAACTGGGCTGACTTTCCATCGGTGCTGCAACTCGAAGACGGAACGCTGGCCGCTCACTATCTGCGACAGAATGCCAGGTCACGATTCGCGTATGACATTGAAGTACTGAGAGGGACGCCGGATGGTCAAGGTGCCTCATCAACGGTAGCATGGTCGCCGCCGATCGTTCCCCACGGCGACCACACGAACACTGAACACGGCTTTGCGACGTTTGTCGGCACCGCGTCCGGCGATCCAGGAATTGTGTGGCTGGACGGCCGCAGAATGGACGGCGGATCCGCCGACGGCGCGGCGACGGAGCTTCGTTACAAGTCGATTTCCGCAAACGGACCCGATGAGGAAGAACTCGTCGACAATCGTGTTTGTGATTGCTGTCAGACGGACGTTGCCAGACTGGACAACGGAGATCTGGTGGTCGCCTATCGCGACCGTTCGGTTGACAACATCCGCGACATCTCAGTCGCCCGGCGCCACGACGGTGCCTGGCAGTCACCCGTGCGCGTGGCACAAGACAATTGGCACATTGACGGCTGTCCGGTTCAGGGTCCGTCCATCGACGCGGTCGGCAACGTCGGGGCCGTGGGCTGGTTCACGGCGGCAGAGCCACCGTCGGTAAAGGTCGCCTTTTTTGACGAAACGGGTGCGTTCGGCGACCCGATCATCGTTGACAGCGTCGACGCACTTGGGAGGGTTTCTCTAGCGCTCCTGGGACCGGACCGCGCGGCAATCACCTGGCTCACGTCCGACGGCGGATCTGGTACGACGGTGGCGGAAATACGCCTTTCCGAGGTTTTTCGAAACGGAAAGATCGGTATCCAGAAGCCGGTTGGCACCACGTCGTCCACCCGGGCAAGCGGCTTCCCGCAGCTGGCACAGGTCGGAAACCGCCTGGTGGTCGCCTGGACGGACGTCAGCGACGAGCCACTCGTCAAGATTCGACATCTGTCGCTCGACGACTCACTCTGATTTTGGCGACTGGCGCTTTTTTATTCGTTTATCGAAACTAGACACATCCAGGTTCGGCAGAGACCACTCGACCGCGCCAGGGCAAACGGATCAACCATAGCATCAATTACGTGAGCGAAAACGTCAATCCCGCAGAGGTCAACATCAGCGAGCATCTCGATGCGGTCGTCGACTACCTGCTGCGCGATCGGGATTTTCTGATCGCTAACGAGATCCGCACCAAGATCGAAGAACTGAATCAGCTCCTGGTGTTGGCGGGAGGCCAGAAGCTTAAGGTCAAGGTCCACGCAACGGATACGGAGTTGCCGGATGGCAAGGTCATCACGGCACTGACTGCCGAGATACTGAAACGCCTCGCCTGATCATGGTGACCTGATTACAGGGAGACGACGCCCTCGATCCGGGACACCGCCTCGTACGTTTCGATCACCGCATCCGCCGACTCGACGACGAGGATTGCCGTGACCGAGTGGTACGTACCTTTTGAGGACGCGCGTATCTTCACGGGTACGTCGCCAAGCGCCTCGCGAACTGCCTCCACCTGTTCCTTGCGGGCAACGAACTTGAAGGTGTATTCCGCCGGCCAGTCGTACTGATCGTCCAGCAGGTTTCTGAAATTCTCCCACCACTCGTCGTTGCGACCTTCCTGACCCGGCCGGGGCTCGTTCGCCCGATTCGCGGCGTCCGAATGCGATTTCCGATTCTCGTTCACAAATTCCCGCAGTTTGCGTTATTTCTGTAGCGAACTTGAACACCGCATCTACGCCCGGGTTCGTCCGTAGTGCCCCCGCACTTCAACAATCTCCCACTGCCATGATTCCTGACTGGGCCCCCTCGATTCATCCGCTCGTCATCCACTTTCCGATCGTTCTGATCATTGTTGCGCTGACGCTCGACTTGCTGTCGTACATCCCGCGTCTATCCCGACTTCAACAGATCGCGTCGTGGCTCTACGTTGCCGCCGGAGCGGCGGCTCTCGTCGCATTTCTCTCGGGACGCAAGGCGGCGGACCTGGTGCTTGCTACCGGCGCGGCAGTTGGAGACCTGAACGACCACGCGGATTGGGGAATGCGAACAGCGTGGACGCTCGGAGTCGTCGCCCTGCTTCGAGTGGGCTGGATACTCGGCAACGCCCGTCTTGGCGCCTCAGCGACTCGATGGACACGGGCATTCCTTACCCTTCTCGGCGTTGCCTCCGTGTTAGTGGTCTTCGAAACTGCCGAGCACGGTGCCCGCCTCGTTTACGTACACGGTCTGGGTACGAGCATCGAACAACCGGATCCCTTCGCCCGCTTCGACAACAGTCCCACCGCAAGTGGTCGTCCGGAGGCGCTCGCCGATGGATCGTGGCGCTGGAGCGCGCCTTCGGATCTCCTCGCGTTTTCGGACGGGCTGCAGTTCCTCGAGGGCGACGACTCCAGAATCGCGCTGGGTGCGGTACTTCGGGACACAACCCAATGGGTCTCGGTTACAACATCCGGCCCCGTCTTCGTCGTGTTCCCGGGTGAACTGCACGAGGTCGAAGTACTCGCTCAGATGGATTTGTCAGACTTTGAAGGAAACGTCGCACTCACCTACAATACGCGCGACGCATCCAACTATGGAGCACTGAGAATTGGCTCCGATGGAGCCATCGGTCAGGTGCTGGTTGCAGACGGCACCGACAACGTCCTTGACTCCGGACAAATCCAGGTAGGTGACGCGAAAGCACCGTTTCGAGTGGTTTCTGCCGGCACACATTACCGGGCCTATGCCGGCGGAAGCCTGATTGCGCACGGACACGGCAAGGCCGGACTTCCCGGGCGAGTTGGTCTGAGAATGGACGGAACAGGCACACTTCTGATCCGCCGCCTCGCGGCAATTTCCACATCCGGGCACGAACACTGAGGTCGCCTGACAAGGTGTCACGCGTGCGCCAAGTGGTATGCTTTTCGAGTTGCTTGTAAGTGTGTAAAAGCAACGACCCTCTCGGGACAAGATTGGACAGGCTGACAGGAGCTTGACCGTCAATCGGAAAAGAAAAGCAATGAATCTGCAGAAATTTACAACGAAGGCGCAGGAAGCGATTCAGACCGCACTGGAAATTGCGGCTTCCAACAACCATCAGGGGCTCGAATCGGCCCACCTGATGAAGGCCTTTCTTGACGACACTCAGGGTACCGTCAATTCGATACTGCAATACCTGAATGCGGACAAACAGCGGCTGTCGATCCTGACGATGCAAGCGCTCGGGAAGCTGCCGGTCGTTACCGGGTCGAGCGTGTCGGGACAGTACATTGGCAACGACATGAAGAAGGTTTTCGACGAGGCAGTTGCGGAAGCCGAAAAGATGGGCGACGAGTTTGTTGCCACGGAACACCTTCTGATCGCGTTAGCCGAAAACAAGGACTCCGTCGGCCGAGCTCTGAACGATACGGGAGTTTCCCGAGAGTCCATTGTCAGAGTGTTAAAGGAAATCCGCGGCAGTCAGCAGGTAACCGATCAGGGAGCCGAGAGCCGTTACGAGTCACTGAAGCGATACACGCGGGATCTGATCGAGATGGCCCGAAAGGGCAAGATCGATCCAGTCATCGGACGTGACGATGAGATCCGTCGGGTACTGCAGATACTATCCCGACGAACAAAGAACAATCCCGTGCTCGTCGGTGAACCAGGCGTTGGAAAGACGGCTATCGCCGAGGGTCTGGCGATCCGAATTGTCCAGGGTGACATTCCGGACGGACTCAAGGATAAGAAGATTCTGGCGCTCGACATGGGAGCCCTGATTGCGGGGGCGAAATATCGTGGTGAATTTGAGGATCGGCTGAAGGCCGTCGTCAAGGAAGTAACCGAATCTGACGGCAAGATCATTCTCTTCATCGACGAGATCCATACGCTTGTTGGCGCCGGAGCGGCAGAAGGCGCGGTCGACGCCGCGAATATTCTGAAGCCGGCACTTGCGCGCGGCGAGCTGCGAAGCATCGGCGCCACAACGCTCGATGAGTATCGCAAGCATTTCGAGAAGGACAAGGCGCTCGCGAGACGATTCCAGATGGTCCTCGTGGACGAACCGTCGGTCGAGGACACCATCTCCATTCTTCGCGGCATCAACGATCGGTACGAGGTCCACCACGGGGTCCGAATCACGGACGCCTCGATTGTCGCGGCTGCTGAACTCAGCCATCGGTACATTACCGATCGATTCCTGCCCGACAAGGCCATTGACCTCATCGACGAGGCGGCTGCCCGTCTGAGGATCCAGATCGACTCCATGCCGGAAGAGCTCGACGATCTGGAGCGGCAGATTCGGCAGCTCGAAATTGAGCGTGAGGCCGTCAAGCGGGACAACGACGACGCGAAACTCGATCACATCAACGAGCAACTCGCGGATCTGGACGAAAGCCGCACGGAACTACGGGCTCGCTGGATGAAAGAGAAGGAGCTGATTCGCAGGATTCAGACAGCGAAGGAGTCGATTGACGAACTGAAGGTGCAGGCGGAGTCGTTTGAGCGCGAGGGCGACTACGGACGCGTTGCCGAGATCCGCTATGGCCAGATTCCGAAGCTGCAGGAAGAGGTCGCTTCGGTGAACGCGGAGCTCGTCGAGGTACAGCAGGAAGGTTCGCTTCTGAAGGAAGAGGTCACGGAGGACGAAATAGCAGCGATCGTTTCTCGATGGACCGGCATCCCCGTGACCCGAATGCTCGAAAGCGAGAAATCGAAACTGCTGCGGATGGAAGACCGGCTGAAGGAACGCGTGGTCGGTCAGGACGCGGCGGTCGAAGCCGTGTCGAATGCTGTCCGTCGTGGTCGTGCCGGCCTGCAGGAAGAGGGACGACCAATCGGTTCGTTCATTTTCCTGGGAACGACGGGTGTCGGCAAGACGGAGCTGGCAAAGGCACTCGCCGAGTTCCTTTTCAATGACGACGCCGCAATGGTCCGCATCGATATGTCCGAGTATCAGGAGCGACATACCGTCAGCCGCCTCGTAGGGGCACCTCCGGGATACGTCGGCTACGAAGAGGGTGGACAGTTAACCGAAGCGGTTCGTCGACGGCCGTACGCTGTCGTGCTGCTTGACGAAATCGAGAAGGCACACCCCGAGGTCTTCAACATCCTGTTGCAGGTACTGGATGATGGTCGATTGACGGATAACAAGGGCCGCACGGCTGACTTCCGCAACACGATTATCATCATGACTTCGAACCTGGGCTCCGACCTGATCCGGGATCGCATGGCAGCCTACGAGGGCGATGTCCCCGAGGAGGTTTCCAGTGGCATCCAGCGGGAAGTCTTTGAACTGCTGAAGAAGCAGCTTCGGCCCGAGTTCCTGAACCGGATCGACGAGATTGTCATGTTCAATCCGCTGGGCAAGAAGGAGATCAGGAGGATTGTGGCGATTCAGTTCGAGCATATCCGCCGGCTGGTCGAAAAGAACCAGGACGTGTCGATCGAGATCAGCGACGCCGCGATGGATTGGCTCGCCGAGACCGGCTTCGATCCTGTTTTCGGAGCGCGGCCGCTGAAGCGCGTGATGCAGAGGGAAGTCACAAACAAGCTGGCCGAGGAGATCCTGAGTGGGTGGATTCAGCCAGGTTCGGTGGTTTCAATAACGAAGTCCGACGCGGGACTTGCTTTCGAGGTGGAAGCCGAAGCGGAAGTCGCGTAACCGCGAGCGGAAGTAGCGCAACCGTAAGCGGAAGTCGCGTAACGGTAAGCGGAGCGCATCAAGGTTCAATGAAATCGACGGCACGTGTCAAACACTGACACGTGCCGTTTCATTTTGCCGCATATACTCTTGGGGATGGTCTGTGCCGGGCTCACGCACAGATAAGCCCGTTATTCAAATCCACGTCGCTTTAAGACCATGAGACAGTATCCCGAAACCGTTCGTTCTCAAAATCACCCGATGACCACCGTCCGCCGCCGTCTCGGTATTCTTCTGGCGGCGTCGCTCGCCGTGCTGGTAGTCCTGCCGCAACCAGCGGATGCGCAGTTCAATCGACTCAAGGAACGCGCCAAGCAGCGCGCGAAAGAGCGACTCACCCAGCACGCCGAAAAGAAGGTGGACCAGGCGGTTGACAAAGTGGTCGACGGAGCGGTCAAGTTCACAGAGGATCAGGTTAACAACTGGGTCGACAACATTTTCAAGGGTAACGCATCGGTATCTGATGACGGCGTGCTGTCGCGTGACGGACGCGAGGACGTCAAACTCGTATCGAACGAATCGAGTCCGAAGAATGCCGACTACCTCTCGTACATCGAGGTTTCCACTGTCACGATCCCTGGCTTTTCACGTGGGAAGATGACGACTGCGTCCGATTTCTTTCTGCACGATTTCAAGACGTCACACGACGACGCGACGACGCGAAACGTCATCGACATGGGAACGGGCGTGGTGACGCTGGCGAACCACGAGGACAAAACATGGTGGCAGACCACGCTCGCCGAGATGGCCGAGATGATGGGTCAGACGTTTGACGCGGCAAAACAGAAGATGGATGAAAGTGACGTTTCTTCGGAGGACATGAAGGACGCGGATGTCGAAATGGATTTCCAGATGACGGTCGACGACACGGGTATCACCGAGAACGTCAACGGTGTTTCGGCCCACAAGTACATCTACACGGTTGAATCGACCATGACGGGCAAGGACGAAGAAGAAAACGAAATGACGACACGGTTTTACATGGTCACCGAGTCCTGGATGAGTACGGATGTAGCGGGATACGAAACCCTCATGGACTTCTACAAGAAGGCCGCCGAGTCTGAAGGAATGGCGGCCATGGCCGGAACCATGAACGAAAAAATGCAGGGCCTTGGTTTCATCGATCCACGTATCGAAGGGTCGATGAAGAAGGCCGCCGAAGAGATGGCAAAAGCATCCGGACTGCCCGTCAAGTCGACGACCTGGATGGTACAGGTTGCCGATGACGCCGAACTCGACGTCGAGAGTGTCTTGAAGGATGAGATGGCCTCGGCGGACGGCAGCCAACGAACGGTCATGAAGACCGACTACTACCTGAGCAATCTTAGCGGTTCGCCATTTGATCTTGCGAACCTGGGTGCGCCATCCGAATACGAGCAGATCGAGAACCCGATGAAGGCTGCGCTCAAGTCAATGCAGAACTGACGGCGAGCACTTCGAAGTATCGGACTGCAACTGCAGGAAG
>JAGQWL010000342.1 GCA_020437385.1 Bacteroidota bacterium | reverse complement strand
TTTTCAGAACTCGATCACGTTTGACAAGCTGCGTTCGGCGAACCGTGAATTGGACAGCAAGATTCAACAGCTCAATACGCTGTTCGATCTCTCCCAGGAGTTTAATGCGACGGTTGACCGGGTTCGTCTTGTGAAGCTCCTGACGCTGTCCTTGATGGGGCAGCTTCTTGTCAGCAAGCACGTGTTTCTCTTGAAGCGACCGACAACCGCCGCGGCCGGGTCCGAAAACGGCAGCATCGAGGTCATATCGGCCCGGGGCATCGGGGACGATGTCCTGCCGGACGACATGCGTTCGTGCCTGTTCTCTCTGGAAGCACCCGTTCGGGTTGACGATCCCTTTCCGGAGGACGCGGATCCTAAATGTGTCGCTGCTGCCGGCTGGCTCAGGAGGGAGGGTCTGGAGGTGGTCATGCCCATCAAACACCAGGACGTGACGACAGCCGTTCTGTGTCTCGGACCCAAGATGACCGGCCAGCCATACTCCGAAGGAGACACGGAATTCGTGGCGGCCCTTGGAAATCTCGCATCGGTTTCGATAGCCAATTCCATGCTTGTCGAGGAGCAACTCGAGAAGGAGCGTCTCGAGCAGGAAATGAAACTGGCGCGGCAAATCCAGGAAAAGCTCCAGCCGTCGGTCTCACCCGAGGTTCGAGGACTTGATGTTGCGTATGTCGCATTGCCGAGCCGGCTCGTCGCCGGCGACTATCTTGACATCATCCCCCTTCCCGGCGAACGCGCGCTGTTTGCAATTGGTGATGTCACCGGAAAAGGAATGCCTGCCTCGCTCCTGATGTCGAACGTCCAGGCGTGCCTGCATGTCCTCCTTCCGATGGACATGACGTTGGAAGAAGCGACCGGACACATCAATCGCGTGATCTGCGGCAACACCGCGTTCGACAAGTTCATCACGTTCTTTCATGCG
Organism: Bacteroidota bacterium; assembly: GCA_020437385.1. Classification (GTDB taxonomy): domain Bacteria; phylum Bacteroidota; class Rhodothermia; order Rhodothermales; family JABDKH01; genus JAGQWL01. The sequence continues at coordinate 3,118 of JAGQWL010000342.1, read as the reverse complement.
ATCTTTGAATCTGAAACGCACAAGCTGAAGTTTGTGAACGCCGGCCACAATCCGCCGATTGTCGTTCGCGCGAACGGCTCGATCGAGTTGCTCGAAACAGGCGGACTTCTTCTCGGGGTGATGGCTAACGTTCCGTATCAGCTCGGCACGCTTGAACTTCAGACCGGTGACGTTGTGGCGCTCTTTACCGACGGCGTAACGGAAGCGATGAATGCAGACGACGAGGAGTATGGAGAGGAGCGCCTTACCGAGGTGCTGGTATCGAGTCGCGCGAAGGCGCCGCAGGCGATACTCGACGCTACGCTTGCAGACATCCGGGATTTCACCGGACCCGTTGATGCGCTCAGTGACGACCTGACAATGATCGTCATCAAGGTCGTCGACTAGCGGAAGGAGCTGGTGTTGGCCAGGAACGCTTCGCGGAGCGTCGTCGAACGATCGTACACCCGTTTCAGGAGTTCACGCTCCATCTCACCGAAGTCCCGGTTTCGTCGGGCGGCAGTGATCTGGGCCACATGGACGGCTTTCTCGAATCGGTAGGTGGAATAACGGTCCTGCCCGCCCCAGCAGAACGATGGGACCATGCGCGGATGAAAGCCCGCACCGAACAAGTTGCAGCAGACGCCGATCGTCGTCCCGGTGTTGAACATCGTGCCAATCGAACACTTCGAGTGGTCTCCCATCAGCAGGCCGGCGAATTGGCGGCCGGTTGACTCGAAGCGCCCCGATCTGACATCGTAGGCCGGTACAATTCCGTAGTCGTTCCGAAGATTGGAATTGTTTGTGGCGGCGCCGAGATTGCACCACTGTCCGAGATATGCGTGCCCCAGGAAACCGTCGTGCGCCTTATTGGACAGGCCGTGTATGATCACGTCGTGGACTTCGCCTCCGACCTTACAGACCTCGCCGATCGCGACGTTCCGCATCTTCGCGCCGATGTGTATCCGGCTGTCCCGGCCGACGTACGCCGGCCCTTTCAAAACGGCGTTCTCCTGGACTGACGCTCCGGCATCCAGGATGATTGGTCCCGCAGTCGCATCAAGTATCGCTCCTGCCAGCACATTGCTTCCGGCGGACATGTAGATCTGTTCGCCGTTGATAAGCGTCGCTCCCTTTGCTACTTCGGCTCCGGTGCGCTCGTAGACGTTGTAACCGCGGGAGTAGTGACGGAAGTCATCCGCAAGCTGAGTGGGCAAGTGCTCGATGATATCCCACAGACTCGACACCAGTGTCTCCGTCGAAGGTGACTCGTCGAGGTCCAGCTTGTCGAACTCCTGTTGTGACAGCGTTGGTCCGTCCAGCAGGCCGACCTGATCCGCCGGCACGGTTGCGGCAAGAACCTCCCCATCCGAACTAAGAAACACTCGACCACGACCGGCTTGCAGTGAGCCGCGCAACGATTCTACCAGGCCACCGGGTCGGACGATCCAGCGTGCGTTGAGAAACAGCACATCGACTCCATCAGGGATGTGGTTGACAACGGCATCGCACGATGATGCGGCAGACTCGGCAAGCTCCGGACGGCAATAAACGACGATATGGGCTCCCGGAAACGACCGTCGGACAAGCCCGAGCGAGGTTGTGGCCCCGACTCGCAGGTCGCACACCGGTCGCGTATCAGAAATCGGTGCGAATCTCGACGCCTGATCGTCTTCGAAGACGCAGATGAACATTGGATTGAGGGGCGCTGTTACGTTGAACGCCCTAAGATACTCACAGGCGAATTGAACGTAATCGCGCTGAACACGTTACACCAATACTTCCAAAGCGAGATAGGGGGTCCGGCAATGGCAACGTTTGACAGTTCGCCGTATTCTGTGCCCCGATCCGTGTCTGGACAAACCCTCAAGACAGTAGAACCAGATGAAATTCTTTGTAGACACTGCGGACCTTGACGAAATCCGGGAAGCCAACGAAATGGGCGTTCTCGACGGCGTTACGACGAACCCGTCCCTGATGAAGGAAGCGGGCGGTGCTGATTTTCACGAGCACATCTACAAGATCTGCGAGATGGTCGACGGAGACGTATCCGCAGAGGTTACGGCCACGGACTACGCCGGCATTATGGCCGAAGGTCGCACGCTTGCCAAGATTCACGACAACGTCGTCGTCAAGGTACCCTTGATCCTCGATGGCATAAAGGCGATCAAGTCGCTGACCTCGGAAGGCATTCGCGTCAATTGCACGCTTTGCTTCTCTCCGACCCAGGCGTTGATTGCCGCCAAGGCGGGTGCCACGTACATCAGTCCCTTTATCGGAAGGCTGGATGACATCTCCTCCGATGGGCTGGAACTGATCCAGCAGATTGTCACGATTTACTCCAACTACGGATACAATACCGAGGTGCTTGCGGCGTCCATCCGCCACCCGATGCATATTGCCGCATGCGCACAGATCGGTGCGGATGTAGCGACGATGCCGCTGTCCGTTATCAAGAAGCTGCTCAACCATCCGTTGACCGACAACGGTCTCGCCAAGTTCCTCGCGGACTGGGAGGCCTATCAGAAAACGGTCAACGCCTGATCAGCGCGATATCGGTAGATGCTTCTCGTGCCGCTCGGCTCAACTGAAACGATAGGAGCCAGTTGTCACTACTTGCAGGTCGACGGCACCGGCATTCTGCTGGATGCGGGCGTTGATCCCGAACACGACGGGCCAAAGGGTCTGCCGTGTTTCGACGCGTTGTTGCCGCGCCGAGAGTACCCTGTCGACCATGTCGTCGTGACGCACGCTCACCACGACCACCTGGGCGGCCTGCCCGTGGCGATCCGCGAGTTCCCAACGGCACGGGTGCACATGACGCCTGCCACTCGGGTACTCGCCGATGTTCTCCTGCCGGCATCGGCGCGTCTGCAGAAACGCAAGTTGAAGGAGGGCTCGTCGATCCATCAACCCATCTTCGACGAAGCCGAACTGGAGATGCTCGCGTACCTGTATGAAGACCGCGAACTCGATGAGCGGTTCTCGCTGTCCGGCCGTGGCGGCACGCCAGTCGCGGCCCGCCTCATGAATTCGGGTCACATCCTCGGCAGCGCGGGCATCTCGTTGACCTACCGGGAGCACGGTGCAGAGCGGACGTTCTTCTACACGAGCGACACCAATGTTCATCACCAGACCA
>JAGQWL010000341.1 GCA_020437385.1 Bacteroidota bacterium | reverse complement strand
TCGCTGATCCTCGCCGTGCTCGCCGGCATAGCGGGCTTCGCAGCATACCAGAACCAGCAGAGGGCGGAACGGCAGACGCGGGTTGCCGAGACTGAAAAGGAACGGGCCAGGAAACAGGCCGACCTGGCGGAGGAGCAGCGGGATCGGGCCTTTGTCACGCAATCGCGTTTTCTTGACGATCTTGCCCGGCGGAGCCTGAAGAACGGCAATGCGGTGAATGCGGTCCTTCTTTCCCTGGAGGCGTTGCCGGATCGCTCGAAGGGACCAGACGGCCTGGAACAACAGACACGGCCCTACGTCATCGAGGCGGAGCGAACGCTGTTTGCCGCGCGCTACTCCCTCCGCGAAGAGCTGATCCTGCCCAAGCGTCCCGACGACGAATTGAGGGGTTACGGCTCTCTTGACGAGTTCAGCGGCGATTTCGGAAAGCTTGCGGCATTCGTCGGTGAGAAGACGCTCTCCGTTCTCGATCTGAGAAGCGGAGAGGAAACCTTGTTCGAAATCGAATCCGCAGGCAAGCCAAGCGGAACTTCATGGAGCCCGGATGACCGCTACATCCTGATCGCGGTGCCCGATCCGTTGCTGCTCGATCTTGCTTCCGGAACCGTCCGACCCCTGACGGTGGAAGGTGTGGAGGTGCGCTCACCCCAATTCGGGCCGAAAGGCAAGTACGTCGTCGGCATGGGGAGCTTCGGCTCGGACGCGGTGCGCGACGTGTTCATCTGGTCCACGGAAAGCGGCGAGCTGATACGGCGCCTGCAGACCGATCGTATCGTCTGGACGGCATCGGTAACGCCCGATGGCAAGAGCGCGATTGCGAATACCGGTGACTACGGCTTTCGTCTCTGGGACATCGAGACCGGGCAACAGGTTGGAAGCATCCCCAGTTTCGGTGCATTCGAGTATGCGGTCAGCGGGGACAACACACGGCTTGCCACGCCTCACTTCAATACGCTGAAGGTATTCGAGTTTCCGGGGGGCGATCTTGTCTTTTCCGGCGCCGACCATGAAGAAGACATAACCGCGGTCTCCTTCGGTCCCCGGAACAGACAAGTGCTCACGGTTTCAAGGGATCGAACCGTCCGTGTCTGGGACTTGTCGACACGGCAGGTGCTCTCCGTTCTCAGAGGTCACGAGCAGACAATCGAAAGTGCGACGTTCAGCCCGGACGGCGCAAGGGTGGTTACCAGCAGTCGCGACGGAACCGTCAGGGTTTGGGACGCGTCGACAGGCGAACAGCTGCAGATTTTCGGCCATGAAGGCTTCCCGAAAGTCCGAATATACCGTGATTACATATACAGCGTGGGTGGCGGTTTAACGAAAATATGGAAATTCAATCAAGACGAAGGAGTGAGCATAGGGAAATCCGTCGATACAATCGCCACGCATATAAACTGGGCAAATGACAAGATATATTCGGTAAAGGACAGGATCCTGAACGAAATCGATGCGCCGAGCGGATCATATGTGCAGATTGCCGAATTCCGCCACGACCAGAAGCAGGTCCACATCGACAAGAACGGGACTATCTACTCGAGAGATTGCTGCAGCGAAATAATTCGACGTGACGGCAATTGGCGGGAATTCATAGCGCTGGATTCCGGCGTCTGGCGTTCGGACTTCGCCCTCTCGCCAGACGGCGAACAGATCGCGACAGGCAGTGGGGATTCGGCTGCTCTCGTCTGGCGGGTATCCGACCCGTCCGCCCCTTCGATACGGCTCGACGGTCATACCGATATTGTCAACGGACTTGCGTTCAGCGCCGACGGC
>JAGQWL010000340.1 GCA_020437385.1 Bacteroidota bacterium | reverse complement strand
GGGGCCGTAATTAGACCAAATGGTACGCCGCAACCGCCCATCAGGTTTTCGGACGACTGACGAAAAAACGGTCGCAGAACAAATACGCAAATTCACGTATTATCGAGTCCGTTACCAGTGTCAGTACTCGGTGTGATTTCTTGAGCAGGTCCGCAAAAGCCTCCGGTCCGTCAATCCGCAATCTCGCGATTTCTCTCGTCCTGAGCGCAGCGGTCCTTGCTTACGTCGCGTATCGGACGTGGGAGCCAAACGCGTTCGAGAGTGTCCGCAACTCGTTCTCGTACCTTTTCGCCGGGCTCGCGCTCGTAACGGTCGTACTGCGTTTCCTGTTGGGTGGGCTGCGCCTGCGGCAGGCGTCCCACGGTCGCTTCTCTTTACGTGACGGCATTCGCGGCCAGCTGGCGTGGGACTTCTTCTCGAATGTGACACCGAGCGTCGTGGGTGGGGGTCCGTTTGCGGCGCTCTACATGTCGCGCCAGACAAAAGCATCGCCGGGAGAATCGACAGCGATCTTCCTTTTTCTGATGTTTCTCGATCAGATTTTCTTTGCACTCACCGTACCGCTGATCCTCGGTGCCGCCCTCTTCATGCCCGTTTTTCCGACCTCATTCGGAACGGTAGGCACATCGGCGTTTGCCGCCTATTTCATCGGAATGATGGTGTGGGTGGTACTGTTTGGTTACACGACCGTGTTCAAGCCCGAGCTGCTCGAGCGGATTCTGAAACGGGTGTTCCGGTTTCGGTTTCTGAGTCGGTTCCAGGATCGCGTCGTTGAGGAAGCGGCGGCAATGCGCGAACGCGCGAAGGTACTCAGAGCGGAATCGGCCGCGTTCTTCGGAAAGGCCTTTCTACTTACGTGTGCGTCATGGCTCGTCAAACACTTCCTGGTGATCTTCGTGCTGCTGGCGGTCACCCGACCGGTCGACCCAATTCTCGTTACGCTCCGAAGCATGGCAATGACGATAGGCGCGCTCGTGATGCCCACTCCGGGCGGTTCCGGTGGAATGGAAGCGCTGTACGCCTTTTTCATCGGGCCGCTGATTCCGAAGGCGACGATCGCGCCGACAATGCTGATGTGGCGCGTGCTGGGTTATTACATCTACATCGCGCTTGGTGCCGTCCTGACGCTATCCTTCGTACGAACTGTCGAACCTGAAAGCACGCCGTCATTGAACGAGCCGGCAACGACGCTCCCGGAACAGAAAAGCTGAAGGAGTCATGCAGCAATCCCAACCGTCGACGACTGAGCTCAGGGAACGGCTTGATCGGTTCGCGTTCCGTGGGCTGCATCCGGCCGTTCGGTTTGGAACAACATCCGACCGCTACGCCGGCTGGATCGGGCAGATCTACCCGGCGGACTTCGAGGATCGGGTTGCCAAGCGAACACGCACACTCGGCGGAAAGAAGTATGAGGAACGCACCGTTCCGGTAGAGTCCACTGTCGATTACTTTCAACACTACGACGTGCTGGAAGTCGATTTCACATACTACCGCCCGCTTGTCGACGAAGACGGGAAGCCAACGAATAACTCAGCGGTGCTTCAGCGTTATGCCGAGTTCGCGCCGGACGACGCCCGTTTCATCCTGAAGGTCCCGAACCAGTTCTTCTCTCGACGGATTGTGCACCGCAGCGCGGCGTCTGGAGACCAGGACGCCAATCCCGATTATCTCAACTTCGACAAGTACGAGGTCCAGTTTCACCGGCCGGCCGTCAAGATTCTCGGCGAGCGGCTCGGCGGCATACTGTTCGAACAGGAGTACCAGCGAAAGGGAGATTCGCCGTCGTCGGCCGAGAACGTCGACGAGTTGGATGCGTTTTTCAGACGGGTTGGGCGGGAGGCGCCGCTTCACGTCGAGATGCGATCGCCCCACTTGCTTGACGAACAGTTCTTCGACTGGCTCGAAACCGTCGGCGTCGGCTACGTCTTCAGCCACTGGACGTGGCTGCCACCACTTCGCAAACAGTGGCGAATGTGCGGGGAACGCTTCACGGAGGCAGGCGGCGAATCGATGGTAAGACTGCTGACGCCACTACGCGTCCCGTACGCAAAGGCGTACGCGGCGACGCATCCGTTCGACAAGGTTGTCGATGAGATCGCGAACAGCGACGAAGCCAATCGGATGAAGCTGGACACCGTGGCGCTTGCAATGGCCGCGCTGAGATCCGGTGCAACGCTCAACATACTGGCAAACAACCGCGCGTGGGGAAACGCACCCGAGCTTTCCCGTGCTATCGCGGAACGCCTCATCGCCGAGTTCGAATCGAATCGGGAGGACAGGCAGGGGTAAGCTCGCTTACGACCTGCCGTAGTCGTCTTCGAGACGAATGATGTCGTCCTCGAGGCACAGGCCGAGCTGCGTCTCGATGATGATCAACGGGTCGGTTCCGTTGTTCTCGATCCGATGCACGCCACCAAGCGGAATGAACACGGAATCGCCTTCAGCGACTTCCGTCCGCGTGTCGTCCAGCGTAAAAATGCCGTTGCCGCTTGCGATCACCCAGTGCTCCCGTCGGTGCTGGTGTTTCTGGAGCGACAGCCGCTGGCCCGGATGAACGATGATCCGTTTGACCCGGTATCCCGGCTCATTCAGGTACTCTTCCCAGCGTCCCCACGGACGGTCGTCGAAGTCGATTGGCTTCGGTTCAGGCATTATTCTACCGGATGGATTGTGTTACGGTACGTCTCAGGTATCGATTCTTGCGGTATCGGCCAACGGCTTACGAACCAAAGGGCCGACCGCCACGATCCGGGCTGTTACGCCAGATCTGGCTGCAACTCGTCCACGGGTTTTCCAACAAAGCGGACGACGAGGTAGCAGACAACCACTCCCGCAATCATCGAGGCCCACCATGGAACCCCGAAACCCGTAGGAATGGTTCCGATCAACAGCGCGATTACACCGACAGAGAGTGCATACGGAAGCTGCGTTCGTACGTGATCGATGTGGTCGCTGCCCGAAGCCATCGATGACAGAATCGTCGTATCGGAAATCGGAGAGCAGTGGTCGCCCCAGACGGAACCGGCAAGAACGCAGGATATCGCCGAATACAGGATCGGGTAGTGCGACCCGTCGGCAAGGCCGTGCTGTTCCATCACCGCCCATGTCAGCGGAACCACAAGTGGGATCAGGATGCCCATGGCACCCCAACTCGACCCGGTCGCGAACGCCGTCGCGGCTGCAATGACGAAGACGATCGCCGGCACAATTCCGGGAGCAAGCGAATCGCCGAGGACAGACACGAGATATTCGGCCGTCCCGAGGATCTCCGTCGTGCTGGACAGTGACCAGGCAAGCACAAGAATAATCAGCGCGAACATCATCGAACGAAGTCCGGAGTACCACGCCTCGACCGTCTCCTCGATAGTCAGGATCTTCTGCGACACAGACAGGAAAGCCGCCACCAACGTGCCGAGCAGCGAAGCGTACATCAGTGCCTTGTAGGAATCCGCACTTGCAATGATGTCCTTTATGCTGTCCCCCTCTCCTGTCACGAACAGCGAGATGATGACGCCCAGCACGAGAACCACAATCGGAATGATCGCATTCATCGGGCGCTGCGGCTTTCCCTCGACCGGCATCAGGTGAGACCCTTCGCTGACTTCGACGTCGACTCGCGCATCCGGCCCGAGTACCGCGCCTGTCGAACGTGCCCGTCTCTCCGCACCCAACATCGGTCCGAAGTCACGACCGGTCCAGGCGATCATTGTCACAAACGCCAGCGCGAGCAGCGGATAGAAGCTGTAGAGTATCGAATCGAGGAAGATCTGATAGGCAGATCCCTGAATCACTCCAATATCCGCCATCGCGGTGCCGATCAACCCGACCTCGTAGCCGATCCACGTCGTAACGAGGGCGAGACAGGCAACCGGCGCCGACGTCGAGTCAACAATGTAGGAGAGCTTTTCGCGGGAAATATTGAGCGAGTCTGAGACCGGCCGCATCGTGTTACCGACGACGAGTGAGTTCGCGTAATCGTCGAAGAAGACAGCGACTCCCATAAAAACGACCGATAGCTGGCCGCGCTTCGCCGTGGTCGCCCACTTCGCAACGTGGTTGACGACGCCCTGCATGCCACCGGATTTCGAAACGATACCCACCATCCCGCCGATCATCAGCGTGAACAGGACAATCGATGCGTGATCGGGATTGGTCAATGAATCACGTACGTATACCTGATACGTATCGAGGATGCCCATCCAGGCTCCTTTCAGGGTAACGCCCCGGATCAAGACGGCGCCTACCCAGAGGCCGGCGAAGAGAGCGGGAATCACGCGCCGGAACGCGAGCGCGATGACGATCGCAATGAGCGGTGGCAGTATGGAGCTCCACGCGCCTCTCGTGAACGGTTTATCGGCAGCGACCTCCTGCACGATCGGCTGCTGCGTTTCGCCTGACTCGGAAGAGACCGGCGCGTCCGCGTTCAGCGAATCAATCTGTTGTGGTAGTGCATCGGCAACCTGGTAGCGAGTGCTCGTTGACGCCACCGAGCTACCGAAGGCGTCAGCGGCACAAGCTTTCGGCGCAGCGGCGGACTGCAGCGTCAGGGCACAGAGGACGGCGAAAACCAACCGAGCGAGGTGCTGGAAGTACGGTTTTATCATTGGCTCAGAGGGTTCCGAAAATTCTGTCGCCGGCGTCGCCGAGTCCCGGCCTGATGTAGGCGTTCGAATCGAGTTCGCGATCGAGGGCAGCGGACGTTATCGGGACGTCGGGATGAGCCGCCGAAAGCGCCCGCACACCTTCGGGGGCGGCGACGAGGCACACAAATGAGATCCTCTTCGCACCGCGTTTCTTGAGAAGCGACACGGCACCGATGGCGCTGCCACCGGTTGCGAGCATGGGGTCGACGACAAAAACCCTCGCAGTGGCAATTCCACCGGGAATGTTGCTGTAGTAGTCGATCGGCTGATGTGTCTGCTCATCGCGATACATGCCGAGATGGCCGATGCGCGCCTCCGGCACAAATCGGATAAATCCATCCATCATGCCGAGTCCGGCGCGCAGGATCGGGATGACAACAACTTCTTCGTCGACGACAAAGCCGTCCGTTGTCTCGAGCGGTGTGTCGATAGGGCCCGCCTTCAGCTTGAGGTCGCGCAGTACTTCGTACGCGAGCACGGCCGAAGCATCCGAAAGTGTCTTTCTGAATACGCCGTGCGAAGTAGCAGCGTTGCGAAGTACCGACAGATCCCGCTT
>JAGQWL010000339.1 GCA_020437385.1 Bacteroidota bacterium | reverse complement strand
TCGGTCCGCTCACCAACAAACACATCGACATGTTCGCTGACGCCATGCGTAGCCTCAAAGCATGGTCGGATGAGTACACCGAGCAGGGCGAGGCGCTTTCCGAGCGACTGAAAGCGCAGGGTGCCGATCAGACAGCGTACCTGAATGCCTATCGCGAGTGGTGGGGTGCAAGCGGCGATCCGAGGGACGAGGTAGCTGCCATCATTAAGAAATCAGGTTTCTCATCGATGGAGGCATATCGGGAGGTCTCAGAGCGAATCATGCGCGCTTATGGCGCAATCGTGATCACGGACCAGCAGGGTGACGCGCAGCAGAGCATGGACAACATCATGCAAGGTCTTGCGGCGAATCCCAACCTGTCGGCAGAGCAGAAAGCGCAGATGCAGGCAGCCGTTGACGAAGCGAAGTCGCGGATGCAGGAATATCACGACAGCGTGCCTCCCGCAGATCGCCGGATCACCGAACGCCATTTGCCGATGCTTAAGGAATTGTTCGGCGATCTCGGAATGCCGACAGAAAACTGACCTCAGCGGACGATTGTCAGCAGGGCACCCGCACGGCCGTTTGATGATTGTCGAACAATAAAGTATCTGCCGGGGTGGAGTCCGCTAACGTCGATTCGGACCGGGCCCGTCACGGCGACAACCTGATGCCGGACGATTCTTCCGATGAGGTCATAGATCGCGATGCGCTCTCCGGCTCTTCCGAAGATGGTCGTGAAGTTGTTCGCTGGGTTCGGGTAAACGTCCAGCGGCATTTTGCGCTCGTCGATCGGTTCCTCCGTACTGGTAGGGACGTATCCGATTACGGGATTCAGGTGTTGCCAGATTTCGTCATGGTACTCGGTAGGGACGTAGCTGAGCGATGGACTTTCTCCCATCCGTACCCAGACGAGTCCCTCGCTTCGGGCAACAGAGACGAACTGTCCCTGCGATCCCGCGGCCACGAACACATCCGGTGGCGCGTTCGGCGACAGCGGGCCCGGAAATGATTCGGGTGATTCGGGTGAGATGAACGACGCCTGGCCATTCAGCCACCACAGGTAGCCATACGACGGATTCAAGTCCTGCGAGGGAGCAGTGAGTGCTGCGACGTAGGCGGAGTCAGACAATACAGGCACGCCATCCCAGGAAAAGTTGCTCATTGCAAGTAGCCCGAAGCGCGCGGCGCTACGTGCCGTCGAATAGTAGAAGTTGTTGTAGCCCGATTCGATCCACTCACCCGATAGTCCGATCGTCGGCCCGAGCCGCGAATCGGTGAAGGCGTTGATGTCTTCGCCCGAAGCAGTTTCAACGACATCGCGAAGAAGGCTATACGGTGCGTTGTGATAGACCCATCGGGTTCCGGCGTCGGCGGTGTAGTTCAGGCAGATGCGAAGCGTGCAGAAGAAGTTGTTCTCGTTCAGCCCCGTCGTCATGGTAAGCTGGTGACGGATCGTGATTTCGTTCTCCTGTTGCTCGGAGAGCAACGTCCAGCGCCCGAGATACGAGGATGTCGTGTCTGATATGGAGAGTAGCCCCTCCTGCTGAGCGAGTCCGACGAGCACGGCCGTAAGGCTCTTCCCCGCCGAGTACCAGATCCACGTGCTGTCTGGCGCAAACGAATCGGCGTACCATTCGATGACGATCCGTCCGTCCTTCAGTGCAACGAACGCATTTGTCTGGGTTTGCCGGAGATACGAGATGAGCTCCGGGACCGCGGTCTCGTTCCAGCCCACACTCTCAGGTGTCACGGAATCCCATTCGTTGGATCCGGCTGGAGGATAATACTGCGCCACCGTGGGAATCGCGGTTGCAAACAGGGCCGCAGCAATCAAGGCAGCGCGCGCAAGCGTAGCCATCGGGAGTTGAAGTTTCTGAGCCAGACCATACATTTCAGTGTCCTCATTCGCACCAATTGAATATCGGTAGCCTGTCATGGAGCTTCAATCGAACGAAACCCGCCGAAGATTCCTGAAAAAAACGGGAGCCGCCACGGCCGCTGTCGCGATCGGCTCGCCGGCGTCGCTTTTCACTCGGGCGTCTGCGTCCTTCGGCCCGAACGACGAAATCCGTTTCGGGGTTATCGGATGTAAAGGCATGGGATTCGCCGATGCACGCTCGCTTTCCGCAATCGATGGTGTTGTCTGCGGAGCTATCTGCGACGTTGACGACTCGGTGCTTGCCCAGCGCTCGGATGACGTCGAAAAAATGACAGGCAACAAACCGAGAACGTATAAAGACTATCGAAAGCTACTCGAGAACAAGGACCTGGACTTCGTTGTCATCGGCACTCCTGATCATTGGCACTGCCTGATGGGAGTCGAAGCGCTGGAAGCCGGCAAGCACGTATATCTGGAGAAGCCGTTGGCGAACTCGCTGCAGGAATGCGACATCCTGTTGAATGCTGCGAGGGCGCACGGTAATCGGATTCTGCAGATGGGGCAGTGGCAGCGAAGCGGACCGCATTGGCGGCACGCCGTCGACTTCGTTCAGAGTGGCGCACTTGGGAATATCCGAACCGTAAAGACATGGGCGTACCAGGGGTGGATGAAGCCAGTCCCAGTCCAGCCGGATTCGGCACCGCCTCCCGGTGTGGATTACGACATGTGGCTGGGCCCCGCGCCGAACCGGCCCTTCAATCCGAACCGGTTCCACTTCAACTTCCGCTGGTTCTGGGATTATGCCGGCGGACTCATGACGGATTGGGGCGTGCACATCATCGACTACGCATTGTATGGCATGGGTGCCACGACGCCGAAGTCCGTAATGGCGACGGGCGGCAAGTTTGCTTACCCGGATGATGCATCTGAGACACCGGACACGCTCCAGGCGGTGTTCGAGTTTGATGGCTTCACGATGCTCTGGGAGCACGCGACGGGGATTGACCTCGGACCCTATCAGCGCACGCACGGTGTTGCGTTCATCGGAAACAACGGAACGCTGGTTGTCGATCGTGGAGGGTGGGAGGTGCTTCCCGAAGACGAGCCGGTACAGGGATCAGACAAGCCGATGTTGAAGATGGAAGTGCCGACGCCCGAGCGTGTCGAAGGCTCGGATCTCGACAGGCACACGCAGAATTTCGTTGCGTGCCTGCGAGGGGACGCGACGCCGCATGCGGGTATTGAGGTTGGCCACGCGGCTGCGACAGTCGCCCACATGGGCAACATTGCGTTCAAGACGGGTCGCAAGGTCTATTGGGATGCGGAGGCCGGCGAGTTTCGCGACGATGCCGAGGCGAATGTGATTTCGAGAGCGACGTATCGTGCCCCGTGGACGTTGCCTTCTTACTAGAGAATGCGGGAAGGTTTCTACGGAATGAAGGAATGAAGGAATGAAGGAAGAACGCTCGTCTCCCATGAAGGATGTCATTGTACTTGGGCGGTTTCCTCCCCCGATCGATGGGCAAGCGATGCTGACCAGGCGCCTTGCGGACCTGCTGGAAACATCGCGTAGCGTACGCCGAGTGGATGTTTCGTTCGGCGATGTTGAGCACGTCCCGGAGGACGTGCAATTCAGTATGGATAAGGTTCGGCATTATGCCGGACTACGTTCGCGGGTTCGTCATGCACTTAGGGAGCTTCCAGAGGCACCAGTGCTTTGGGCTTCGATCTCACCGGCGCCCCTCGGACACTTGCGCGATGTCGTTACGCTGCAGCCGGCTTTTCAGCCGCGACAACGCGTCTTTGGCATCGTTCATTGGGGAAACTTCGACCGAATCTTTCGCCAGCACACGACCAGATTGACGGCGAAACGACTGGTAGGTCGCCTGCGCGGTTTCGTATTCAACAACGCATTTCTTGCTGACAAGTGTTCCGAGTGGATTCCGTCGGAACGAACATTCTTGATGCCCAACACGATAGACGACGCGGTCATATGCGATGATTCAGCCGTCGCTACTAAACGTGCGTCGCGGCGGGGACGCGAGCACATGCGGCTGCTTTTCCTGAGCAACATGATTCCGTCGAAGGGATATCTGGATGTTCTCGAGGCTGTCGGAGTTCTCGAAGGAAAGGGCGTGCGAGTCCACGCAGACTTCATCGGCCGATGGTCGTCGGACGAGGATCACGTTTCCTTCAACCGATCGGTTGACAAGATGGGCCTCGGCGAGATCGTCACGCATCACGGCGGACTATCAGATCGCGAACGGATTCGACAGTTCTACCTCGATGCGGACGTATTCGTGCTGCCGTCCTACTATCCGACGGAAGCTCAACCGGTGACGATCATCGAGGCGCTTAATGCGGGAACGCCGATTGTCACTACTCGACACGCGGGAATTCCGTACACCGTCGACGGAGACGAGAACGCGCTCTTTGTTCCGCCACGCGACCCATTCGCCATTGCTGATGCGGTCGAAAACCTTGCGAACGTGGACACGTGGGATCGATTCTCGACAATGGCGCGGAGGCGATTCGAAAGAACGTTCAGTCCCGATGCTGTTCGACAGGGCTGGCTATCACTCCTCGACTCGACGCGCGGCTAGCCGCAGAACACTAAATACCAAGTTCAGCTTTCGCTTCGGCAAATTTCTCGATTGCAAATCGCAAGTCGTCTTCTGAGTGTGCCGCTGAAATCTGAGTTCGGATTCGTGCTTTGCCCTTCGGTACGACCGGATATGAAAACCCGATTACATAGACGCCCTTCTGCAGCATGAGATCGGCGAGCTTGGTAGCAAGTACCGCGTCGCCCAACATGATTGGAACGATCGGATGTTCGCCTGGCAGGATCGTGTACCCGGACGCAGACATCTTTTCCCGGAAGAATTTCGTGTTCGACTCCAGCTTGTCCCGCAACTCCGTCGATGCGCTGAGCAGGTCGATCGCACGGATCGAGGCCGCAACGATGGGCGGAGCAACGGAGTTCGAGAAGAGGTAGGGCCGCGACCGCTGACGGAGGAGTTCAACGATCTCCTTCCTCCCGCTGGTGTATCCGCCGCTGGCCCCGCCAAGCGCCTTTCCAAGCGTTCCTGTTATAACGTCGATCCGATCCATGACGTCGTGATATTCATGCGTGCCGCGTCCGTGCTTGCCCATGAACCCGACCGCATGGGAATCGTCGACCATCACGAGCGCGTCGTATTTGTCGGCCAGGTCACAGATTGCCGGGAGATTCGCGATGTAGCCGTCCATTGAGAACACACCATCGGTCGCGATCAGCCTGAATCGAGCGGACGAACTCTCCTTCAGCTTCTCCTCGAGGTCCGCCATGTCGTTGTTCTTGTAGCGGAACCGCTGGGCCTTGCACAGTCGAACGCCGTCGATAATCGAGGCATGATTCAGCTCGTCGGAGATGATCGCATCTTCCGGATCGAGAATCGTTTCAAACAATCCGCCATTCGCATCGAAGCAGGAGGTGTACAGGATCGTCTCTTCCGTTCCGAGAAAGGTCGAGAGCTTCTGCTCCAGATCGCGATGGATTGACTGCGTGCCGCAGATGAAGCGCACAGACGACAGTCCGTAGCCCCAGCGATCGAGTCCCCCGTGCGCGGCCTTCACGACGTCGGGATGTTCCGCAAGCCCGAGGTAGTTGTTCGCGCACATGTTGAGCACTTCACCGCCGTCGCCGACCTTGATGTGCGCATCTTGCGGCGTGGTGATGATCCGCTCCTGCTTGTAAAGTCCGTCGTCTCGTATACCGCGGACGACGTTTCCGAGGTGATCGAGGAATTTCTGGTTCATCGTTGTCTGGATGATCGTGGAAGGCTGCCGATGGGGGTGAATCTACGAATCTGAGAATCTGGGAATCTGTGACTGGCGACCGGAAGCCGCGTCGCGGTTCGCGAAAAAGTGCCTGTGGGTTCCCGAGGGTTGGTGTATTGCCACGAGGAAACCGAAGCGACCCCGGATGACATCTGACAAGTGACAACTGACAACTGGCAACTTCGCGAGCGAAGCGAGCGGCCCCAATCTCCCATTCATGCGTTCAACCGCGCGTCTAGTCTCTCCAGCTCAGAATGATCTTCCCCGACTTCCCGGACAACATCGTCTGGAATCCTTCCTCGAAATCAGTGTAGTGCATCCGATGCGTGATAACAGGGGAAATGTCGAGTCCGCCCTGCAGCATCACCTTCATCCGATACCATGTTTCGTACATCTCGCGCCCGTAGATGCCCTTTATATGGAGCATGTTGAACACGACAGTGTTCCAGTCAATTGCCATTTCGCCCGAGGGAATGCCAAGCATCGCGATCTTGCCGCCATGACTCATGTTGGCGAGCATATCCCGGAATGCGGATGGGTTGCCTGACATTTCGAGACCAACGTCGAAGCCTTCCGTCATGCCGAGTTCTTTCTGCACGTCCGGTAGCTTCTCCGTGCGTACGTCAACAACTCGTGTTGCGCCCATCCGCTTTGCAAGATCCAGACGCCACGGATTCACATCCGTCACTACCACGAAGCGCGCGCCGGCGTACTGGCAAACTGCTGCGGCCATGCAGCCGATCGGTCCCGCGCCCGTAATAAGAACATCCTCGCCCAGAACCGGAAACGACAGGGCCGTGTGAACGGCATTTCCGAATGGATCAAAAATCGAGGCGACGTCGCGGTCGATACTCGGGTCGTGGTGCCAGACGTTCGTCATGGGAAGCGAGATGTACTCGGCAAACGCGCCGGGACGATTGACACCTACTCCCGACGTATTGGCACAGAGGTGCCGGCGCCCCGCCAGACAGTTTCTGCAGCGTCCGCAAACCACGTGTCCCTCGCCGCTCACAAGCTCGCCGGGATGAAAGTCGGATACATTTGTCCCGACCTCCACGATTTCTCCGACAAATTCGTGTCCCACGACCATGGGAACGGGGATCGTTTTCTGGGCCCAATCGTCCCATTGGTAGATGTGAACGTCCGTCCCGCAGATTCCGGTTCGATCGACTCGGATCAGAACATCGTTGATGCCGATTGTCGGCTCAGGTACGTCTTCGAGCCAGAGTCCGCGTTCACGCTTTTTCTTAACAAGAGCCTTCATAGAGGTGTGTGTTGTGATCAACAGTGGCAGCCGATGCGGCTTCGCGACACAGCGCCAAAAGTAAGAACGAACTCCACGCCATGCACAGAACGCCGGGTACTGCCGACAAACCTCCTTCAGCGTTCCGTACTATCTGACGGGAGCCTCGCCGGCACCAATACGCCAGCCTCGCCGACACCAACTTTTCCAGCCTTGGCCGCGCCAACGATATGACTTCACTCCCGTGCCTACGCGCCGTTCCCGGGCAGTCGGGCTCGCTCCCATCCGTGCTTGTCGCCTGCTTCGTTGTACTGGCGGTGGTTTTCGGCGGATCCGACGCGGACGCTCAGACGACCCACCGAATCCAGGCACCAGGGTCCCTCAATACGGTCCATTTACAGTTCATCAATTTGAGTGCGGGGTCGGAGCTCTTTGATGCCGATTTCTACGGAGACAGTTCGCTGTTGGCCGCCGGCCTGGCACGGTACGCCGCGACACCGTTCTATACGCTTGTGACAGGAGAGCGCTACCGGCTATCGATTACGCCGCCATCCGGAGACACCCTGACGGACATCATCTGGTCCGACTCGATCGATGCTGTGGACCAATCGTTTGTGACGATGGCGTTGGTCGGCAATGCCGGCGCAAATCCCGGCCACAATCCCGACGGAATCGACGTATCCCCACGGGCCACGCTCTTTCCGGACGCGGCCGTGGATGTACCAAGCACGGGCGTTATCAAGGTTAATGTCCTCCATGCGGCGGGCGACGCCTCCTGGCTGGGTCTTGGCGCTTCCAGTGACGCGAGCATCGTGAGCCTGACGGATTCTGTTGCGTTCGGTTCCTTCGCGGACTACGTCGAGGTGCCCGTCAGCGAAACGGCGGGCGAGGTTTATTTCTACGTCAGCGAGAATGGTCCGGCGCTGACCTGTGGCGGCGACGCGATCTATGCCTACCACGCCTGCTACCGCGTGCCCGCAGATTCACTGCTGTCGCACGGGAACGTGTTTACGCTGGTCGTTCCTGAATGGGATATTTCGTCGAGTGCCGTAACACGCCTCCTTGCAGTTTTTACGAACGGAGTTGTGGTTCCGATTCCGATTCACGCGACCCTGGGGGTCGAAGACGAATCGGGAGTGGCACGCCGATCGATCGCCCTCTACCCGACACCGGCGACACAGAGCGTAACGGCCGAGATCGAGTCCGCCAGTGCCGGAAGCGCAACGGCCCGAATTATTGATCTGTACGGTCGCGTTGTCGCGACGCTTCGCGTTGGATCCGTTCCGGTCGGCGAATCGGTCCCGATTCGAGTCGACACATCGTTTCTTGCATCCGGGGTATATTCTCTGGAGATCCTCGTTGCGGGGCCGACCGCGAGCACGTCTCATCGAGGGACAATTGTTATCGCGCGGTAAGTTGAGTTTTGCTCTGATCCACTAACCATTCGAATGCGCGTTTTTTCGGAACAGGAAATCGGGGCCATCCTCAAACGCACGGCGGAGCTGTCGAAGGAGGCTGCCGGCGATCGATCAAGCGATGCCGGGCTCTCACTGGAAGAGATCCAGGCGTTGGCAGCGGACGCCGGGCTGGATCCGAAGCTTGTCTCGCGCGCCGCTGCGGAGCTTACTGCACCAGCCGCCGGCAGCAACAAGGGGAAGTTGTTCGGTGGCTCGTTGTCCTACTCGGTCGATTCTGAACTAGGCGTTCCGGTCGACGACGACGCGTGGGAGTCCATGCTGCCGAGAATACGCGCGGCCTTCGATGACCCGGGAGTTGTCTCGACTCGAAACGGTGTTCTGGAGTGGACATGCTCCGGTCCAGAGACCAAGAAGGCGCAGGTCTCAATTCGGCAAACGCCCGCGGGAAGCCAGCTGCATGTTTACTGGAGCAACGTCACGGCAGCGATTCCGTTTTTCATTCCAGCCTTTCTGGCATTCATCCTCTCGTTTCCAATCGTTTTCGAGGAGCTGAAGCTGGGACTGATTGGCCTGCCGATCCTTCTGGCGGTGTGGGCGGTCGCTTTCTTCGCATCGTCGTTCGCTGTATCCCGCGTGAGAGCCGGAAAGGTGAAGAAGATCGATTCGCTTGTGCAGGATCTGACGCGGATCGCACTCGAGAGCAGCGTCAGGGATGCGGCCAACGAAACAACCACATCGCCGACTCGTGCGTCGCGGTCTGTTCCCTCGCCTGAAGGAGAATCACGGCAGGATCTTCTCGATCCTGGACTGCTCGATGCACCCGGGGACGACGTGAACGCGGGTGGCGGCTCTCGTCGAACGCGCGGATGACCGCGGTCAGTGGTTTCGTTTCGGTGCGTCCCGGCGTGTGCGGTACTCATCCCGGTAGATGCCGATCTGCTCGAACGGGATCCGCTCGAAATTGGGGATCTGCCTGAATACTTCGGCGGTATCGACAAGCCCGTAGTCGGCGGCCGCCATATCGAGGAATCCCGGATCGCCGTGCGTCGACCAGTTGTCTTCAACGTCGATCTCGATATTCGGGTAGTCCAGCCGCAATACCTCTTCGTAGTTCACAACAAGGTTCCTGCGGAAGACGTTTCGACTCGGAATCATTCCTTTCCATGTTTTGCCGTCTGCCCGCGGCTCAAGGAAATCCACCAGTTCCGGATATCGGGTGCTGTACGGAGGACGGGTGATGTCGACAGCGTGTCGCAGCCGCAAGGGATAAATCCCGCCCTCATCCCAGTACGTGTGAATGTGCGGGATCGCCCAGGTGAACCACATCGACTTGATGTGAAACGCAGGTCCGAAGCCGTTGAGGAAGATGTTGTTCTCCACAACGTTGTCTGATCCGGCATTGCTGTATACCGTTCCGTAGCTGGCTACACGGTCGAAGACATTTCCATAGACAAACGTACCACACGTTCCGTCGTCGAGATAGACGCCCATTCCCATCCGGTCCGGGCGACCGATATCGTGGAAGTAGTTGTAGCGGACAATGTTGCCGCGCCCGCTCGGGTCGCGGCCGGTGTACCAGGGCGAGGTGTCGTCCGAGTCCATCCCGATGTCATGAATGTGGTTGTACTCAAACACGTGATCGTTCCCGTTCACCATGATGCCCTGATAGTCGGAATCGAAAATTTCGTTGTGGGAAACCTTGTTGCCGACTCCGTCAACGATGATTCCTGACCAGAGGAACTTGTTTCGTCGCTGATTCCTGAAGGTCCGGTTGTTCTCGGCAACGGTGTTGCCGGGCTCAAGAGTCAGGCGATCGCCGCCTCCTATCAGAATGCCGCCCGCGCCGGTATCGTACACGTCGTTGCTTCGAATGACGTGGTCGTGACCCGCGTTTCGATCCCACGTGGTGTTGTGGTAGCGATGGGTTTGCAGACTTCCGATGATACCCGAGGCCGGCCGCCCCTCGTAATCCTCGTGTGTGATTCCGGCAACGGTCTGCTCGGCACCTTGTCCCATCAGGATGCCGATGGTGCCGAGATTCCGAATTGTGCATCCGGCAATCGTGTTGTGACTACCTCCCTCAATGTAGATACCCATACCGCGACCGTATTCGATCGTGAGATCTCTGATGGTCACATGCGACACGCCCTCGAGACGGATCATCGGATCTGTCAGCATTGAGATCTCGATGTCGAGTGTGTGGATCGGCCCCGGCGGATAGAAGTAGAGCACGCCTTCCGTCCGGTCGAGGTACCACTCACCGGGTGTGTCCAGCTCTTCGATGAGATTGAGTGCGTAATACTGTCGGTAGGCTGTTCCGGTGCCGATGCCGTACATGTGCGGAGCGCCCAGTTTCACCGTGTGCGCGACTGTGTCGATGGCCGCGACCGGAATCATGTCATCCGCGTAGCCCCACATGAACGTTCCCTGCAGCCACGCGTCGTCGGCGTCGACCCAGCGTGAATGTCGCTCGTCCGCGTACTTGAAGACACCGCCGCGATTCGAGTAGTCACCAACTCTGGGAATCGAACCGGGATCGATCACGTCTCCGATGAGCATGCTGCCTTCGTTGGGATAGCGGGCCAGGGTCATCGGTTTTGTGTCGACGAACAATTCTATCGGCGCTGGGAAGACCGGCTGTCCGTGACCGAATTGTCGCATCTCGCCGAAATCCGTAATGCCGAGCTCGCGAAGATGGTACACATACACGTTGCCGCGCGACGAATAGGGCAGCCTGGCCTTCAGGCGAGTATCAACCTCGTCAAGGGTTCGTGCGGCCACTACGGGCAAGGTCATTCCGCCGACGAGGTGCACTTCATCATTGCCGAATGCGCGGTAAATAATCGGAGCCTGCTCGCTTCCCGAGTCTTCGTTGCCGAGTCGGAACGACTGATGAAGCCGATAGATGCCTCCGTGGATCCAGACCGTGACCGGTCGGCCCGACTGAAGTTTTTCATTCATCGAGCGGATCGCATCCCGCGCGCGCTCAAGGCTGGCAAACGGTTGATCGATCGTCCCCGGGCCGGCGTCCGAACCGTCTGTGGAAACGTGAAATGTCGTCGCGTCCTGCGCGGTCGAACACGGCGGCTCCATCGCTGCCGCACCGAAAAGGGCAACCAGCGCCAAAACTGTTTTGAGTACGGAGTTCATACGGGCCTCATGAAAAATGCTCGAACCCAAGCTAACGCCTACAGCCTGAAAATGGGCCGATTCTGGACGACTGCACCCTATTCGGAACGTTCCGTGCGACAGTTGCCGCTAATCCGAGGTTGTTCGGATGCCGGGAAGTAAGTACACTGACTTACCCCTTCACAAAACCTTCGAAAACCATGGTTGCATTGACATCACTGGGGTTGCCGATCCTCTTGTCCGCAGTAGCAGTGTTCATCGTCAGCTCGATCGTCCATCTGTTCCTGCCCCATCACAAGTCCGACTTTGAAGGGATCCCGGACGAAGCGGCCGTTGCCGCTGAACTGAGGAAGTACAATATCCGTCCTGGCGACTACTTCATGCCCTTCGTCCACGGGATGAAGGAAATGCAATCAGTGGAGTATCAGCAGAAGTTGATGGAGGGGCCGCGCATTGTTATGACGGTACGGCCGAGCGGCTCTGATTCGATGGGGAAGGCACTGGCAGTCTGGTTTGTCTATTGCCTCGTAATCGGCGTTTTTGCGGCGTACGTTGCTGGTCGCGCACTTCCCCCGGGTGCAGACTATCTCGAAGTTTTTCGATTCGTGGGCGTGACGGCGTTTGCCGCCTATTCGCTTTCGCTGCCACAGCAGTCCATCTGGTGGTCGAAGAAATGGTCGTCGACGTTCAAATCCATGTTGGACGGCCTGCTCTACGCCCTTGTGACAGCGGGCGTCTTCGGTTGGTTGTGGCCGGCGTAGTTGTTTCTATTGATGTGGGGTAGTTGGCGCGGCTGCAACAACTCCGCGGCTTATCGACGTCTCATTCCCGCGGCGTCGATCCGGCCGTGCCGGATTCTATCAGGAGCCGGCGGGATTCAGGAAATCATAGAGCCAGGCACGGGCGACGCGCCAGTCCCGATTAACGGTTGCCGTCGAGAGATTGAGGATGTCAGCACATTCGGCAATGCTGAATCCCGCGAAGTACCGCAGGTCGACGATCTCGGCCATCCGTGGATACAGATCCTGCAAGAGGGTGAGCGCGTCGCCAAGGGCGATCAGCTCATCCGCGCGTTCCTCGGACGTATAGGTCTCGTCGAACGGTACATGTTCGGCACCGGCTCCACGCTTCTCTGCCTTTCTCGCGAGGGCTCTCCCGATGAGAACCTGTCGCATGGCCCTCGATGCAACGGCGAAGAAGTGGCGCCGGTCTCGCCATTGGATTCGATCCGAGTTTCCGGCGAGCTTGAAATAAGCTTCGTGAACCAGACCGGTGGTCGCAAGTGTGCTGGCGGCATATTCGCGACGGAGATTTCCGCTGGCCAGACTCTTGAGCTGATCGTAGACCAGCGGGAAAAGCTCGTCGAGCACTTCGGGTCGACCGCTCGAGAGCTGCTGGAGCATGAGGGTGAGATCCGGCTCTGATGTTACCTGCATGGGGGCGTAATGGCGATGGTACTACTCTATAGAGGCGGGAGATTGGAAGAATTACTGCCATCGCGCGCATTGGCGGGGAATAACGGACCATTTCCGGCCGTTCAACAGGGGAATCCCCGCCATTCCGAATGAGAACCGATCCACGCGATCAGGACCGGCCTTTTGTACCTTGGAAGTCTAACAAAACCAGCCGACGCAGCTATGCTTGATCCTGGCAGTATTCACGACAGCAACCACCGGTACGTATCCGATCACGAGACGGATTTCGGATACCTCGGCGAACAGCTTACGCGCCGTGGCATTAACGTGGAGCAGGTGCTCCGCCAGATAGAGGACTTCGAAGTCGCCATTCCGTCGTGGGCACTCGGTACCGGAGGTACACGCTTTGGTCGCTTCCCGGGCGGAGGCGAACCGCGAAACGTATTTGAGAAAATGGAGGACATCGCGGTCATCAATCAGGTGACGCGGTCGGGATCTGCCGTGTCACTGCACATTCCGTGGGACGAGCCGGATGATCCCATGGAGCTTCGTGAACACGCGGAGCGGCTGGACCTCACCTTCGACGCGGTCAACTCGAATACTTTTCAGGATCAGCCTGTCGACCTCTCCACGCCCGAAGCGGATCGGCCGCGGAGCTACAAGTTCGGTTCACTGTGCCACACCGATCCGGCGGTGCGGGAGCAGGCGATCGCCCACAACCTGCACGTCATCGACGTCGGACTTTCACTTGGATCGGAGGCGCTCTCTGTCTGGCTGGCAGACGGCAGCAATTACCCGGGCCAGATGCACCTCCGGAAGAGCTTTGAACGAACTTTGGAGAGCCTGCAGACAATCTACGAGAAGCTGCCTCCGGCGTGGACCATCTTTACAGAGCATAAGCCGTATGAACCGGCGTTCTACGCCACTGTCGTTCAGGATTGGGGCTCGTCGCTCCTGCTTGCGCAGGGACTGGGGGAGCGCGCCAAGTGTCTCGTCGACCTCGGCCACCATCTCCCGAATACGAACATCGAGATGGTTGTTTCGCGACTCGTGAGTGCGGGCAAACTTGGCGGGTTCCACTTTAATGACTCGAAGTACGGCGACGACGATCTGACGACGGGCTCGATCAAGCCCTTCCAACTGTTCCTGATTTTCAACGAACTGGTTGATTACGCGCAGATGTCCGATGCCGGTAAGCCTGCGTACATGCTCGACCAGAGCCACAACATCAAGGATCCCATCGAGGCCCTGATTCAGAGTGTGTGTGAGCTGCAGCGCGCCTATGCCAAGGCCCTTCTGATCGATCGTACGAAGCTCGAGGAATACCAGGAGGCGAACGATACGTTGATGGCCGAATCCACCCTGAAGGAGGCCTATGAAACGAATGTCGAGTCTCTGATCGCCGAGGCAAGGCGCCGCGGCGGCGGTGCCATCCGGCCGATCGCGTGTTTCCGGGAAAGCGGTTACCGCGCGGTCAAGACGAAAGAACGACCGTCAGCAGCATATGCGGCTCCACAGTCGCTCTGAAACCACTACAGTACACACAGGACCATGTCAGCCCCAAGCCACTATCTCGCCTTTGATCTCGGAGCCTCCTCAGGTCGTGCCCTGTTGGGAACGCTGAAGGACGGGAAGATGCGGATGGACGAAGTGCACCGGTTCGACACGCCTGTAGTTGAACGCGACGACCACCTCTACTGGGACATCGAGCTGTTGTGGGAGGAGCTGTGTGCCGGACTTGCAAAGGCGCTCGAAGTGGCGCCGGACATCAAGTCGCTGTCGGTCGATTCGTGGGCCGTCGACTACGTTCGCCTGAATCGCGACGGGAAGCCGCTCGGTAATCCGTTTGCTTATCGCGACGAAAGGCTGGACGGCGTCATGGAATCTGCGTGGAGTACCGTTCCGCCCAGCGAAATCTATGGGATCACCGGAATTCAGTTTCTACCGTTCAACTCATTGTATCAGGTCATCGCGGATTATCGGGACGAGGTCCTCGCACGAGAGGAAGTTGCCTGCAGGCTGTGCATTGCAGACTATTTCAACTTCCGGTTTGGGGGGGCGTCGCTGGACGAAGCCGCAATCGACGAATCGATGGCGAGTACGACCCAGCTGATGGACGTCCGTTCGCGTGCGTGGTCAACGGATCTGATGCGGCGGTTTGATATCGACGACGGCACCTGGCCGCGGATCGTCAAGCCGGGCACCGTCCTTGGAACGGTCGCTGCGCATCCAGGAATCAGGATAGTGGCCTGTTGCTCACACGATACCGGCAGCGCCGTCGCCGCAACTCCGGCTTCCGGCGAGGCGCCCTGGGCGTTCGTGAGTTGTGGAACGTGGTCGCTGTTCGGGGTCGAGCTTGATGAGCCCTTGGTCAGCGAAGATTCGCTCGCGTACGGTTTCACCAACGAAGCCGGCATCGATGGAACCGTGCGTTTTCTTAAGAACCTCACAGGCTTCTGGATTCTGCAGGAATGCCAGAGGGCGTGGGAAGAGCAGGACGGCAGCGCGATCGACATCGGCGCCCTCATGGACGACGCGGAAGCCGCCGAATTCGGCGGCAAGCACATTGACATGCAGGATGGGCGCTTCCTGCCGCGCGGACACATGCCGACGACGCTGGCGGGCTACTGCAATGAGAAGCAGATTGATCTTCCCGCGACGCGCGCGGGGGTGGTTCGCTTGATCGTCGAAAGCATGGCGGACTCCTATCGACGCACGTTACGGGAAGTTGAACATCTCACGGGTAAAACGATCGAAACAATCCACCTTTTTGGTGGTGGTTCAAGGAGCAGCCTGCTTGCCCGTCTGACCGCGGACGTCTGCGGAGTTCGCGTTGTAACGGGTCCGGTGGAGGCGACTGCGCTCGGCAACCTGCTCGTTCAGGCGCGGGCGCTGGGTGACTTCGATGCAGGTGACAACATTCGAAGCGTTTCGGTTCGATCGAGCGACTTGCAGGAGTTTCTGCCGAGCCAGACGGGATGACAAGTCGGCGGGATCCAAACGCGGCTGGCAACAGCGCCGAAAGGAAAGGCTCCGTCAACGAAAACATCGAAAGAAATCAGAAGACTGTAATCAGTAGAGGTATTGTTAAGTGAAACACGTTGAGAACCTCTGGAAGGACGACGTTGCCGCCCAGATGGGACCGGTAGAACGACTGGTGTACCGTTCGAACCTGCTGGGTCAGTCCTGGCGCATCACGAACACGGGCGGCGGGAATACGTCCTCGAAGGTTACGGAAACCGACCCGCTGACTGGCGATCCGGTCGAAGTCCTCTGGGTGAAGGGAAGCGGCGGCGATCTCCGCACGTCGAAGAAGGAGAACTTCGCGTCTCTGTACCAGGACAAGCTGATCGCGCTGCAGAAAGTTTATGCGCGCTTCGATGAGCGTGGGCCGAAGACGCCGGCCGAAGATGCGATGGTGGGGATGTACGCTCATTGTACGTTCAACCTCAATTCGCGTGCACCAAGCATCGACACGCCGCTGCACTCCTTCGTGCCGCATCGCTACGTGGATCACACGCACCCGGTCGCTTGCATCGCAATCGCAACCGCGGCGGATGGGCCGGCCTTGACAAAGGAGATTTACGGCGACGAGGTTGTATGGACAGATTGGCTCCGCCCCGGCTTCGAACTGGGTCTCGAGCTTCAGCGAATCTGCGAAGAGCACCCGAACGCAAAAGGCGTCATCCTCGGGCAGCATGGGTTGATCAACTGGGCGGATGACGACAAGGAATGTTATCTGCTGTCGCTTGATCTGATCGATCGGGCGGAGGCGTATCTCGCAAAGGCCATCGCGAAAGGAAAGGTTTTCGGGGGAGCGAAATTTGAATCCTTGCCCGACGCCCGGTCGTCTGATGTGCTCGATGAACTACTTCCGTGGCTGCGTGGTCGCGTATCGCGTAACAAGCGATTCATCGGAACAGTTCAGCGGGATGAAGAGGTGCTTGAGTTCGTAAACTCAGCCGATGCCCCGCGTCTGGCCGAACTGGGAACGTCCTGCCCGGACCATTTCCTGCGTACGAAGATCAAGCCGCTGTATGTGGACTGGAATCCGCAGAACGAAGATCTCGATTCGTTGCGGACGAAGCTCGATGCCGGTATCTCGAAGTACAAGGAAGATTACGCCGCTTACTATACGGACTGTCGCCGCGCCACTTCGCCGGCAATGCGCGTCTCAGATCCGACAGTGATTCTGATCCCCGGGATCGGAATGGTTGCGTGGGGGAAGTCGAAGAGCGAGTCGCGGGTGACCGCCGAGTTCTACAAGGCGGCCGTCGCGGTAATGAAGGGAGCCGAAGCGGTCTCGTCGTATATCGCCCTTCCACGGCAGGAGGCGTTTGACATTGAATACTGGCTGCTCGAGGAAGCGAAGCTGAAGCGGATGCCACCCGAGAAGGAACTGGCGCGGCAGGTCGTTGCCGTGATCGGCGCCGGCAGCGGTATCGGCCGGGTCCTGACGGATCGCCTGCTGAAGGAAGGTGCAGTTGTCGCGGCAATGGACTACAACGAAGACGGCGTACGAGAAACGGCCGACGAGATCCTTTCCAGGATTGGAATGGGTATCGGAGTTGCCGGAACCGGACTTTCGGGCTGCGGCGACATCATCGGCCTACACTGTGATGTAACGGATCGCGACTCGGTTCGAAAGGCGATCCGCGACACGGTGTACGCATATGGTGGGATTGATCACGTCGTTGTCACCGCGGGTTTGTACGTAAGTCCGGATACGGCCGGTGCCATACCAGACGCGAAGTGGGCAGACACCTTCAACGTGAACGTGACAGGCCCGTTTGTCGTCGCAGATGAAATGCAGCGCGTCTGGAAGGCGCAGGAGCTTTCGGGAAGCATGGTCGTCACGACGTCAGTAAATGGCGTTGTTCCGAAGAAGGGCAGCTTTGCCTATGACACCAGTAAGGCCGCGTCCAACCACCTCGTACGCGAGTTGGCGATCGCCCTTGCACCGTTCGTTCGGGTTAATGCCGTTGCGCCGGCAACCGTTGTTGCCGGCAGCTCGATGTTTCCGCGCGACCGCGTCATTGCGTCACTGTCGAAGTATGGTCTACCGTACGACGAGAACGAGGACACGGAAGCCCTGCGCGAACGGTTGTCCGGCTTCTACGCGGAACGCACACTCACAAAACAGCCGATAACGCCGCAGGATCAGGCCGAGGCAATCTTCCTGCTGTTGAGCTCACGGATGAGCAAGACGACCGGTCAGACGATCAATGTGGACGGCGGACTCAGCGAAGCATTCGTCAGGTGAGGGCGCATTTGACGTAGGGGTGCGCTTCGGTGATGTGCAGTTTACGTGAGGGTGCACTTCAGCTGAGGATCCACGTCACGTCAGGTCCCGTCGCGATAGATGTGCTGCCGCAATAGCGTCGTAACACGGCAGCACTGTCGCATTGCCGCGACAGTGTCAGGTCGGTGCACAACTTCGTGCGATCAGAATCGATACGTGAGTGCTGTCTGGGCTCGGAAGTTGTCGGCAGCCTCGGAGTCCAGATAGCCGGTTCGCCAGTGTGAAAGTTCGACTGCGATGCCGGCATGCTCCGTCAATGCGTAGGTCCCGTTGGCGAACAGGACGCGGTTGGACGATCGGTCGCGCGGATTAATGTCGGCGTCGCGCACGTCGTCGACTCCGGCGCCAACAGCGAACTGGAACGCACTCCTCGTGTCGATATACAGCGCGACCCAGCCGCCACGACTAGCAATTTCGTTTCCGAACCCGTCTCCGACAGTACGGAGTCCCTGTCCGATGCCGCCGAGGTAGGCGCTCAGGTTCGACCCGGTGAAAGCCTCAGATTGCAGCGAGATTCTGGACGTGACCGGCATCGAAAAGTCGAGGTTCGCTGACCACGATCGGAAATGCAGGTGCTCTCCGGTCGAAGAGGTGTCGCACTCCTCTGTAGCGTAGTGTGCCGAGAATCCGATTTCGGGTGCGACCGTACGCGAGGACGGGATGGAAACTGCGACACGGCCCTGAAGAGTCGGGTACCCATTGTCTTCGCCTGTCTCTGTCGACGTTCCTTCCCAGATCGCCAGGTGCCCAACCGTTCGCGCAATCGCTCCCTGCACTTGTAGCTCCGCCCGGCCGATCGCAGCGGTCTTCGTGAGTCGAATCTGTGGTCGCCGGTAGCCGATATTCCCGGCCTCCCAGAGTACCGTATAGTTGACAGTAGAAGGGTTCAGCGGAGAAACGACGTCCCACGTCTGTCCGGCGAGCAGGCTGATTCCACTTCCTGGAAAGAGCACTTCGAACCACGCGTGACGCATCTGGATCTTGGCTTTGTTCTCGTCCGCATAGTTTCCGTAGAAGTCGATCTCGAGTTTTCCGCTCGCCTTGACTTCCAATCCGCTCGTTTCCCGGATGTTCAACCCGAGCCGTGTCTGGTTGGCCGTCAGGTTGAACTCGTCGTCCTGTCGCCGTGCGAGTTCTCGATCGACAAAGAGGATGTAGTTGCCGGGCGTTGTTCGCGAATCGTCATACGAGGCATCTGCCTTGATGAAACCATACGGACGCAATTCCAGCACGGGAATGGCTTCAGACTCCGACGAATCCGGCGCTGAGACACGCCCCGTTTCACTCAGTGCTGACTCGCTCGCCGAATTGTCGGGTGGTGCAGTCTGCGCGGCGTACGTGACCGAGCCACGAGGTGTCGATGGAGCCACGCGCTGAGCCAGGGCGTCCTGAAAGGGGTAGGCGTACAGTAAGAGCGTGGCAAAGGCAAGGAGGCGGATCGTGTTCATGGCGCGCGTACCGGAGGAAGATGAACATCCGACTCCGATCATACGATCGGGCTGATGGGAAGCCCGTCGTGTTTTCCCGACGCCGTTCGTGGGGCGATTCCTGCCGCGAGGCCCGGATTGGACCAGCGGGCCCGGCGGAAGTCAATCCTCGTCGCGATGGACCGTGTCCATGTCAAATGCCGGAAGACAGATTGCCACGTACGTCGCTCCACCATCAAACGGTGTGCTGTAGCGGATCCACTCTCCGGGGCTGGTGACAACGCATTGTCCGGCGTGAACATCCAGTATGCCGTCCGTATGCTCGACGCGCACGGTGCCGGAGAGGACCACCGTGATCTCTTCGAACTCGGGTTGCTGCCCGGGCTCCACCCATCCCATCGGCGAGGACATTCGTGCGACACTCACTGATTGGTGTCCCGAATTTACCCGCCCGACGTATTCTTCGATGCGTTTCGGCTTGTTTCCGGCGGAGGCGATGACAGTCGGAGAGTCGATCAAACGGGGCATGGCGGGTCGCGGCACAAAGGAAGGAAAGGCGTGCAATCGTCGGAAAGATAGCAAATGGCACCGGCGTCGCTTTCGTATCTTTTATATGCCAAAAGAAAACGTTGAAGCGAAAGTTGAAAGTCGGCCTGTTCATCCCGTGCTATGTAGACCAGTTCTACCCGCAAGTTGCAAAGGCGACGCTGCAGCTGCTGCGAAAGTTCGACTGTGACGTCGAGTATCCGACCAACCAGGCGTGTTGTGGTCAGCCGATGGCCAATGCCGGATTCCAGAATCGAGCGAGGGCCGCCCACCGATCGTTCGAAAAGAACTTTGATCGTTTCGATTACGTCGTCTCACCGTCGGGGAGCTGTGTTCTCTATGTGCGGGACCACCATCCACCGCATATTTCGGCGGAGGAGCCGGCGGGATCGGCAGATCTGTCGGAGCGCACGTGGGAGCTGTGCGAGTTCCTCACAGACGTTGTGGGTGTCGAATCGACAGGGGCGACCTGCAGCCGCCGGGTCGGACTGCATCAATCCTGCCACGGCTTGCGCGGGCTTCGTCTCGGCGCGGGCTCCGAGCGGCAGCTTCAGGCGGAGAACAAGGTTCGGTCCTTGTTGGAGATGGTGGATGGCATCACGCTCGTGGATCTCGATCGGCCGGATGAGTGCTGCGGCTTCGGCGGGACCTTCGCGGTTACGGAAGAGGCGGTTTCGGTTCGGATGGGGACCGATCGGCTGGCGGATCACCTTTCGCATCGAGCGGAGATTATCACTGGAACGGACATGTCGTGCCTGATGCACCTCGAGGGCCTTGCGCGTCGTCGCAGCGAGTCGGTTTCATTCAGGCACGTCGCGGAAATACTCAACGGGGATGTATGAGCAGCGCAGTAGTCGAAAGCGATACTGAATTTGTTGCGCTTCCAGTGATTCACCACGCACGGGCGGCGGCCGCATTTACCAGTGATGCGGCGCGAACGGACTGGCACGATGAATCCTTGTGGCTCGTACGTAAGAAGCGAGATGTCGCAGCCGCTGCCGTACCGGAATGGGAGGAGCTGCGAGCGCTCGCGAGTGCGGTAAAGGAGCACACGCTCGGCCGGCTGGACGAGTACCTGGTTCAGTTCGAGAAGAACGCGACGGAAAACGGTGTTCACGTTCATTGGGCAGCCGATGCCGACGAGCACAACCGCATTGTTGCGCAAATTCTCAGAGAACGCGGGGCACGTAGGCTCGTCAAGAGCAAGTCGATGCTCACTGAAGAATGCGGGCTCAACGGGCACCTTGAGGCGGACGGCGTTGAGGTAGTCGATACCGATCTCGGCGAACGGATTATCCAGCTCGCCGGTGACACGCCGAGTCACATCGTGATGCCGGCAATCCACTACAAGAAGGAGGAGATCGGGACACTCTTCAATCGAACGATGGGTACCCAGGAGGGATCGGCGGATCCACAGTATTTGACGGAAGCTGCGCGGGCCGACCTTCGCAAACGCTTTTTTGCGGCAGACGCGTCGCTGACCGGTGTGAACTTCGCGGTTGCCGAGACCGGTGGGTTTGTCGTCTGTACGAACGAAGGAAACGCTGACCTGGGGGTGCATCTGGCACCGATCCACATTGCGTCGATGGGAATCGAGAAGCTGATTCCGCGGGCCGATGATCTTGGGATCTTTCTTCGATTGCTTGCCCGTAGCGCAACCGGACAGCCGCTGACCGTGTATTCGTCGCATTTCCACGCCCCGACCCCCGGACGGGAGATTCATCTGGTTCTCGTCGATAATGGGCGAAGCGAACAGCTCGGGCGCGAAGCGTTTGCGGCCGGTTTGAAGTGTATCCGATGCGGTGCCTGTATGAACACGTGCCCCGTTTACCGCCGAAGCGGCGGCCACAGCTACGGATCCACGATACCGGGTCCGATCGGGTCCATACTTGCGCCTAACCGGGATATGAAGAAGTATCGCGAACTGCCTTACGCATCAACGTTATGCGGATCGTGTACCGATGTTTGCCCCGTGATGATTGACATCCATGAGCAACTGTATGCCTGGCGCCAGGAGGAGACCCGTGCCGGCGTGCAGCCGCCCTTCAAACGATTGAGCATGCTTTTCGCAGGCATGTTTCTCGGGCGACCGAGGCTCTATCGGTTGGGTGCAAGACTGATGCGCTTCGCCTTGTCACGTCTTCCAAGGTCGGCCATCTACAATCGTTGGAACGCCTGGGGCAGGGAGCGGGAACTCCCACAGCTTCCGGAGGAGTCGTTCCGAGACTGGTATGTGCGGACTGGAGGAACGAGCGAATGAACAGCCGCGATCAGATACTCAGCCGTGTCGGACAGCATCGATACGACAGTCCGTTGCCCGACCTGCCATCTTTTGACCCACCGGAAGGAAGCGTCATTGACGCCTTCGGGCGAGCGGTCGAAACGACGGCGGGGAAGTACGTGAACTGCTATGCGGACGAGGTCGCTGCTCACATCGGCCGAATCCATTCGCGCGCGGACCGTATTGCCAGCACAACGGGCCTTGTCAACGGGACCGTTGATCTGCGCGACGACTCTGGTTCGCAGGTTGTCGGATCGATCGAACTGTTTGTCTGCATGGCCGAGCTTGGCGTTGCGGAGAACGGAGCCGTTTGGATTACGGACAGTCGGCTTCGCAGCCGGGCTGCCCTGTTTGCAACGCAGCACCTCGCGGTAGTAGTCCGCCGAGATTCGATCGTCTGGAACATGCACGATGCCTACCGGCGGATCACGATTAACAAGGAAGGTTTCGGAGTTTTCGTGTGTGGACCTTCGAAGACGGCAGATATCGAGCAGTCGCTCGTGATTGGTGCCCACGGCCCTCGCAGTTTGACGGTCTTTGCAATCGAGTGAGTTTGCCTGATCCTGGCGGCTCGTTCGAGCTCCAGTCTTTATATAACCTTAACATAAATAGGAGCTTGCCAAACCTGAAGCGGGAATAGGGCTCCGTCCCTTGATTCTTCGCACATCTCACTTGGCAACTCTACGTTGATCATGGTTCGGACTGGGAACCCGGACCACAATGATCTTGGGGCCTCAGACTTGGTGGAGTCTGGGGCCCCATCTTTTTGCTGCTGGGCGCGATGCTGGGAAAAAGATGCTATTCAGAGGCAGTGTCGTCCGTTGCGAATTGGCAACAAAGGCGCCACAAGACCTCGTCTCGTCCCCGGACACTTGATGGCCTGCCATTTGCGGCCGATCCATCTATTATTCCGACAGTGTTCTATTTCTTGTTATGCCCAGAAGTAACCGCGGCCGTGGCTCGCATTCCATCCTCGAAACGAGGGTGACGTATTTCCGAAGGTCGCTGTTTCGTGGAATTGCTCGACTCTTCCAGGACAGGATCGAAGTTTCGTCGATCGTTCTCTCCGGTGTAAGTCGCCAGCGGATCCTGCTGGACCAACTTTCGGATGTAAAGGCGGACTCGGCGATCGGCGGCAAAAGTCTGTATCTCGAGTTCAAGAATGGCGAAACCGTCCGCCTTGAGCTTGTTCGCGGCGCGGCGCTATGGGACCTGAAGATCAAGGAGTGTCTCGGCCGCACTGGTGTTAACGGTCACAGTTTGCGGAACAGGCGTGCCGCAGACCGGGTAGCACGCGAATCTGCAGCACTCTCTGATTCGCGGCCAGCGGTACACGATGGTTTTTCTAAATCCGGCAATTCTGTTTGGTCTGGCGGCGGCGGCTATTCCCCTGATCATCCACCTGTTCAACTTCCGTCGGCCTCGGAAAATTGATTTCAGTTCGCTGGTTTTTGTTCGCGAGCTTCAGCGAACAACGATGCAGCGCGTCAAGGTAAAGCAGTGGTTGCTGCTGGCTCTTCGTACGCTTGCAATCGCGGCGCTTGTACTCTCCTTCGCTCGGCCGTCCGTTCGCGGATCGCTCGCGCGGGCACTCGGTGGAGACGGGAGCAGGACAGTCGGCATCCTCGTCGACAACTCTTTGTCCATGATGCTCCGCAATCCCGGTGGCGAGCTGATCGATCAGTCGCGCGATGCGGCGCAAACCGTCATCGACGACCTTGCGGCATCCGACGAAGTTGTGATCCGCACGACGGCACGATCCGGTATGGTCGATGCATCCGGTTTTTCATCGCCGGGCAGTGCAGCGGATCTGGTTTCGGCGATCGTGCCGGAAGGCGGGGCAGGAACGCTGTCGACGGCAATTCAATCGCTCGCAGAAGAGCTGAAGAGCTCCGCCCGCGTGAACAGGGAGCTTTACGTCATCACAGATCTGCAGGAGTCGACGTTGCTTGACTCGTCGGCCGTTACGCCGCTTGAAGATGTCGCGTTGCGCGTTATTCCGATTACCGCTCGCGAGATTCAGAACGTCGGCGTAGGACGTGTGGTCGTAGACAGCCGAATCGTTGAGGCTGGACAGCCGGTGCAGCTCAGTGCGCAGCTCACGAATTACGGAAATGTGGCCATAGACGGCTATGTGGTAAGTGTCTTTCTGGAAGACGATCGGGTAGGGCAGGCATCGATTTCGCTTGCGCCCGGGGAATCGCGATCCGTGCCATTTACGATCACCCCACCGGTTCGCGGTTGGCTCGCCGGGGTTGTGCAAGGTGAAGACGATGATTTTGAATCGGACAATAGGCGATTCTTTGCGCTGCACGTGCCGGCGGAGCGGCGCGTCCTCGTGGTTCAGGGTGACAACGAGCCGGTCGACTACGTGACACTGGCGCTTTCCCGCGAACTCGGTCGAAATCGCATCTCGTTCGACTATGACGTGATCGGCGAAGCCTCGCTGCCGGCTACACAGATTGAGACTTACGATACCGTCATCCTCGTCGGCTTGCAGACCATTTCCAGTGGCGAATCCGCCTCTCTTTCCCGCTACGTTTCGGATGGAGGCGGACTGATGGTTTTCCCCGGGACAAGTACGCGGGAGGCGGAGCTGAACACGCTGCTTTCGGCCGTAGGAGGAGGGAGCGTCCGCGGAACGATTGGCAGTTTGGGCTCTCGCACCGCGGTCACGCGACTCGA
>JAGQWL010000338.1 GCA_020437385.1 Bacteroidota bacterium | reverse complement strand
GTAGCCAATCGTGATGGACCGCTGGCCACGGGAGTAGCCAATCGTGATAGACCTCGGTCCACCGAAACCGATTGAGTCAACCAGGTAGTGCACTGAGCTCCTGGACAGTCGTCGGCCCTTTTTGGGCAGGCTGGTTCGAAATTGTTACGGGAGTGTTAACTTCGCTGCGGCATTCCCCGGGCCGAAGAGCCCGCACCTCTATGCAGCGTGACAATGAAGGCACTTCAGTTCGGGTAGCACTTCGACCCGGACAAACAGCGAGGCTCCTCGCAACAATTTCTGGTGTGCTGGTGGCCATCAGTCTCGTCGTAAAGGCCATCCATTCGCCGATAGTCGAGGTCCTTGGGCTCCGAGCCCTCCTCAACGTGGACAACGAGGCGAACATTCCGTCGCTCTTCAGCAGTCTACTGCTTCTGGGAGCAGGCCTGCTTTTGTTCGTGGTCGCGGCCCGAAGTGCGGAAGCAAATCCAGGACACCGACGTTACTGGCGCGCACTCGGTTGGATCTTTCTGTTCATGGGCGTCGACGAAGCGACCTCCATTCACGAGCACCTCAACTTCGTCGGTCATGTGTTACGTCGGATCGGTGTGGGAGGCATGTACGAAGGCGCTTTCGCCTGGCCGTGGGTGATTCCCGGTGTCATCGTGGTGTTGATCGTGACGGCCGCCTTTGCCCGATTTGTGTTCGCTCTGCCAGGTCGCACCCGCACGCTGCTGATCGCTTCCGCCGTCGTCTACATTTCGGGCGCACTCGTGCTCGAGATGGTCGGCGGCCTGGCTGGTGCTGGAACGGGCGTGCCCGGCCCCGGACTGACGCCCGCCGTGCTGGTTGCACACGTGGAAGAGCTTCTGGAAATGCTGGGTGTCACGCTCTTCATCTATGCCTTGCTCGATTATTCGGGCCCGGTGACGATCAGGGCCTGAACCGGCGCAAGTGTAAGGTCAAACTCGGTCACCGCGACGCCGCCGTCGGATCGAATACGCGTTGCCAGGTCGTGCGATTCACCTGTCTGCGGATCCAGAACAGACAAGCGGTACGCTCCGCGAAGCGTGATCTTCAGGTCCGCCTTCGAATCCGTTGAGTTTCCGATGAACCAGTGGTTCGTCCCGCCTGTTTCTTTGTGGAGGTAGCTCACGCATCCGGACCAGGCGACCGCCTTTGCTCCGTCGCCACCGGCGGCCGTGTCGGCAGCGAGATCTCCAGGAGCGATGTTCGGGTCGCCGGTTCTTTCACCCGCACTTGTCTCGATTCTTGTGTCCGATATCGGAAGTGCTTGATCCAGTGCGGCGCGCAGAGCCGCCGCCGTCAACGGGCCGATCGTCGTCGCGTGACCATCCGCCCCGAACAGTTCGTTGATGATCTTGACAACGGCGTCGTCGCTCCCGATCTCGCGCGACTGTTGCGGAAGCCGTCCCGTCGAAATCACCACACCTCCCGCGTCGTGGAACGCCTTTATCACCTGTAGGGCGGACACCGAAACGGTCGTTCCATCCGGAATGACGACGACGCGCCAGGATTCGCGGTTACCGTCATTGTCGATCGACAGAACGGGCTTGCCCTGCTCATCGAACGCGACGTGGACCTTCGAAGCGAGCACGTCGGGATGGACAAACGTGAAGTCCCGGCGGATGTCCGACACGAGCATCTCGCCCAGTTCGAGATAGTCGGACCGCGAGTCGGTGAGTCCGCCGAGGTATGGATCGCCGCCCGCATCGAAGCGGTACTCCGCGTGGAGCGAGTCGATCGGGTAGAGCACCGCGATGTCCGCGACGGATCTGCCCGTCTGAAGGACGGACTGAATGCGTGTCGTCCAGGCATTGTACTGCTCCAGGTGCGGGCCAAACTGGCTGTCGTGAGGCGAAAGATCCGGTGGATAGTTTTTCGGATCGGCGCGGTACCACATCGCATGCGGCATGAGCAGGTTGCATCCGCGTGCGAAGAGGTCGATCGCCTCGCGGTAAAGCCCGGTGACGTCAATCCCTTCGACGACACCATAGCACTCACACATCACAAGCGGACGGTCGAAGTTTCGCGCGGCGGAGCTGACGATCTTCGCGGCCATCTTCGCGCGGCCATGGTAGAAGATCTGGTCGACGCCCGGGATGTCCTGATGCTGGAAGATCTTCATCAGGTCGCCGCAGAGTCCGGTGGGGTTTGCGACTTCTTCCTGGTCGACGTGTCCGGTGAGGCGGATGTGGTGGTCCGCGCACCACTCGTTGAGTTGCCTGATCAGCGAGGTCGAGTAGAGCTCGCTGCGGAATCCGAAGAGGAGGCAGCGGGCGGCAGTCGTCTCGGGACCGATGTCGAACCACAGGGCCGGGTAGAGCAGACCGGGGTCAAAACCGTAGTGTTCTGCGAAGAGCTCGTTGAAGCGAGGCGTCCACGCCCTGCCTCCCTCGACCCAGTGCATGGTCGTCTCGTCGTGGAACGCCATGTCGATTGTGTTACCGAAGTAGGGGTGCAGTCGATTGTAGAATCGGTCGTATGCGAGTTCGAGGAAGGTTCGGACGGATCCAGGATCCAGGTAATCGACAAGGCCCTTCGCACCGTCGGTCACGCACGTGAACAGCATCACCCGCCATCGTCCGCGGTGCACCTTCCAGTTGAGCCATCCGTCGGCAATGAACGTGCGCAGGTCGATTCGTTCGAGCGTCTTGGTGTTCATCGCAACTGCCGCCATAAGGTGTCCGACGGGAAGCGGCTTCGAGTACATCGCTTCCCCGCTGATGTCGATCGCGTGGATGTCGAGACGTTTGGACAGCGCTTCGGGGTGGCGGTCAGCGAGTGCGCCGCCGGCGGTACCCGTTGGAAACCAGAAGTCGTCGTAGAAACAGACGGCAAGTTCGTGATCGGCGGCGGATTCGACGGCGATCGCGAAGGCGTCAAGGTATTCGTCTGTAGTGAAGGCGGGCGCAACGTCTCGGCTGGCGACGATTCCAAATCCGGCGTAGCCGGCGTTCTTTGTCGCTGCTACCTGTGAGCGGATTTCGTTGGCGTCGAGAGCGCCGTTCCAGAACCAGAGCGGGCGGGAGGAAAGGTGTTCTGCGGGTTTATCGGATTTGTCGGATTGTTCGCGCACCGGATCTCACTGTTGTCTTCGGAGACACGAAAAATAGCGATGCCGCTGTGGATCTCGAAGTTGGCAGTTTGAATGAAATCCGGCGGCGGCGGTGGCCTTTGGGTCAATTATGGCGCCTATCGGGCGTGATCGCTCAAGTTTTTCCGGAATCGCCCCGATCCTGTAGGGGTCGCACACCCAACAGAACGGAATCATGACTATCAAGAGCCTGCTCCGCAACGCCGTACGGCGGATCTCGAACATGTTTGCTCCCACGCCCGCACTAAAGCCCGCTCCGGTTCGGCGGACCAACGCCGTGCGAGCGCGGATCCTGATGCTGGCTGTCCTGCTCGTCCTCGCGACGAATGCGGATGCGCAGTACTTCGGTCTGCGCGGTGGTGTCGAGCGTAGTCAGATCGTGAGCAATCTCGACAGCGGAACGATCGGAACGGAGACGGGCATCACGCTTGGTGCATTCGTGAACATTCCGCTGCCGAAGCGCTTCGGAATCGGTGTCGAGGGCATGTATTCCCAGAAGGTTGTGACGCAGCAGAATCTTGTGCTGGCGCAGTCGGGTACGTTTGAACCGGATGCCTCGCTCGAACTTGGTTATCTCGAGGTACCGATCCTGTTGCAGTACCGTTTTCCGCTTCCGGGTCCGCTGAAGCCGCGTCTGTTTGCCGGACCGGTGATCGGTGTCGTCGTGAACGAGTCGGTCGACTTGAAGGGCAAGAGCCCGGGCGATATCGCGAACGAATCGGCGGTTCTCACGCGCGACGCGTTTGCGGATAAGGAGGTGGGCTACACGGTAGGCGCGAGCGCGTCGCTCGGATTCAAGCTGATCCCCGTTAAGTTCATCTTCGACCTTCGCTACGTTGCCGGTGTTGCTTCGATCCGTGACGACTTCGCGGGCAACCCGATGAGCCGGGATCTGAACGTGGGTGCGTTCAGCGGGACCATCGGTTTAGGGTTCTAGTCCTGGGTCGTCCTTTCTTTTTGTCGAAAAAGAAAGGACCAAAGAAAACGACCGGCCGGATTTCTTTTCCGGACGCGTCGCCGCGACTTCCTCTGCCCGCGAGCCGGAAAAAAATCAATGGCCGGGGATGGGTTCGGATGGGCACGTTGGTGCCATCCCGACAACTTGCTGGGGCGCCTGCAAAACTGCGCACATTCGCGTGCACGGTGCCTACCTGAGCCGGAGAAAGATCAATGGCCGGGGATGGGTTCGGATGGGCACGTTGGTGCCATCCCGACAACTTGTTGGGGCGCCTGCAAATCTGCGCACGTCTCACGTACTGAGCCGGAGAAAATCCATGGTCCGCGGTTTGGCTGAAGGGCATAGCCTACGGAACATCGACGTGTGGACGTGGCACTCCTCGTCGTTGTGTAACAGGCGCTTCCTCGCGGTCCACGATTCTACGAATCCACGATTCTACGAATCCACGACTCTACGATTCACTCACCACCTGCGTCGACACCCACCACTGATTTCCCCCGGGTCCGACGAAGCCTCCCCGTCGATCGGGATCGTCGTCCTTCCGCATCGGATCCTGGATCACCGTTGCTCCTGCGTCGACCGCGCGCTTGAACGCTGCGTCGACATCGGGCACATAGACGTGCAGCGTGCACGGCGTCGATGTCCATTCATCCGTCGATTCTCCCAACATCACGACCGTGTCGTCGAGCAGAACTTCGGCGTGCATGACTGATCCGTCGGGTCGTTCGTAGCGTCGGAGCGGTTTGGCGTCGAAGACCGTCGCGAGGAAGTCGATGACGACCTGGGCATCAGTGACGATCAGGTACGGCGAGACGGAGGCGTAGCCTTCTGGCTTGAAGTGAGTGTTGGTCATTCGGGTAACTGTCTGTTAACAGAAGCGCGTCGCTTGGGTAACGATCCGGAATTGCTGTAAATTACGTCCCCCACCAAAGGAGACAACGTTGGCAAAGAAGAATACATACGACTGCCTCAACTGTCCCGGGTTCTGCTGCTCCTACGCACAGATTCCCGTGAACAAGCGGTCGCTCAAGCGCCTCGCGAAGTACTTCGGGATCTCGGAAGAGAAGGCGAAGAAGAAGTACACCAAAAAGGGCGACGACTACGCGATGATCCTGCGCCACCAGGACGATCCGTACTTCAACACAATCTGCCAGTTCTTCGACACGGAGAAACGGCACTGCACGATCTACGAAGGCCGGCCCGACGCGTGCCACGACTACCCCGGCACGCGCAACTGCGGATATTACGACTTCCTCCAGATCGAGCGCGATCGGCAGGATGATCCGGACATGAAGATTGCGGCCTATTGTGCGGATTAGTAGTCACTTTCTTTTTGTCCCCAAAAAGAAAGTAACCAAAGAAAAAGGGCCCGGGCGGATTTCCTTTCCGGGTGCATCGTCGCGTTCTTAAGAAGTACCTGAGCCGGAAAGAAATCAATGCCCGGGATGGTCTCGGATGCCACGTCGGTGGCATCCTGAAAGGGTGATGGGAGCTTCGCTCGAGTTCATGTCCGGGTTGTTAGCTGGCGTCTGAGCCGAAAGGATCAATGCGCTGGGCCGTTCTTTCTTTTTGTCCCCAAAAAGAAAGTAACCAAAGAAAAAGGGCCCGGGCGGATTTCCTTTCCGGGTGCATCGTCGCGT
>JAGQWL010000337.1 GCA_020437385.1 Bacteroidota bacterium | reverse complement strand
TCACGTTCGGGCTTGGGGACGACGAGAAGATGGGTCTCATCGGTGCCAACGGCTCTGGAAAGACGACCCTCATGCGGATCATTGCCGGCACCGAGGTCGCAGACGGCGGGCGGGTGATGATCCCGGGCAGCGCACGCGTGGCCTTCCTTCCGCAGAACCCGGAGTTCGATCCGCAACTCTCCGTTCTCGACGCGGTCTTCGACCAGGGCGATCCGACGTTGCGCCTGCTACACGACTACGAGGAAGCGTCGCACAAGCTGGCTGCCAATCCTCAGGATGCAGCGGGCGACGAGAAGCTGCTTGCTAGAGTCAGCGATCTGAGTCACCAGCTCGACGTGACGGGAGGATGGGATCGCGAGGCCAATGCACGCGCGATTCTGGACAAACTCGGACTTGTCGATACCGAGGCGCGCGTCGGCACGTTGTCCGGCGGGCAGCGGAAGCGCGTCGCGCTGGCACGCGCCCTCCTTATCGAGCCGGAGCTGCTGCTACTCGACGAACCGACGAACCACCTCGACACGGATACGATCGCCTGGCTTGAAACGTATCTGTCGCGGTTCTCCGGTGCCCTTCTGCTTGTTACCCATGACCGCTACTTCCTCGATCGTGTCACGAATCGGATGCTCGAAGTGGAGCCGGGCGGCGTCACGAAGTACGAAGGAAACTACACGCGTTATCTCGAACTCAAGGAGGAGCAGGAACGTCTGGCGGAGGCGAATGAGCGGACGCGGCGCAACCTCGCCCGACGCGAACTGGCCTGGCTCAGAAGAGGCGCCAAGGCCCGAACGTCGAAGGCAAAGTATCGGATTGAGCGAGCGCTCGAACTGCAGGAGAGCGGATATTCGGGTCCCGATCCGACGATTCAACTGACCGCGGCATCGACGCGGCTCGGAAAGAAGGTAATCGAGCTTCACGGCATCTCGAAAGCATACGACGGCAAGACTCTGCTGTCCGATTTCTCACGGCTTCTCACCCGCGAAGATCGGATCGGAATAATCGGACCAAATGGTTCCGGCAAGACGACGCTGCTCGAAATGATCGCCGGCCGCGTAAAGCCGGATTCCGGAACGATCGACATCGGACCAACAACTGCCATCGGATACTTCAATCAGGGAAGCAGGCCCCTCGACGACAGTCTGCGAGTAATCGATACGGTTACTGAGGTCGCCGAAACCGTCAAGACAGCGGATGGCTCGACGATATCCGCCAGTCAGATGCTCGAACGTTTCCTCTTTCCTCCGGCCGTACAGTACACACCGGTGGCGAAGCTGTCGGGCGGCGAGCGCCGCAGACTACATCTATTGCTCGTTCTGATGGAGGCGCCAAACGTGCTGCTGCTGGACGAACCGACAAACGATCTCGATATCCCGACGCTGGCCGCGCTCGAAGAGTATCTCGACACGTTCGCGGGCGTTCTCATCACCGTCTCACACGATCGGTGGTTCCTCGACAGAACGGTCGATTCAATCCTGCGCTTTGACGGCAACGGAAACGTGCGCAGCTATCCCGGCGACTACTCCGCGTACCTGGCAAAAAACGAGCAGGAGGAAGCGGCACGCATCTCAGCCGAAGAAGAGGCCCGACGCGCCCTCGAATCGCAACAGCAACCTGCCGCGAAGTCCGAATCCGACACGCCCACACCGCCGAAGCGAACGGGCAAGCTGTCATACAAGGAGAAGCGCGAACTGGAGGAGCTCGAGGCTCGGATCGAGTCTTCCGAGGAACGTAAGGCCGAGATCGAGCAGAAGATGGCCGCCGACCCCAGCGACTTCGAGGCGCTCGCCGCGCTGGCGGCGGAACTCGAGGCACTCTCGGCAGCACTCGACCGCGACGTCGAGCGATGGGAGGAATTGGCGGCGAGGTAGGTTGACGAAGTTGTCAGTTTTCAGTTGTCAGTTGTCAGTTGTCAGACGCGATTCAAGGTCTCGTCGGGGTTTCCCTCGCGACATTGTTCTCGCGATCAATTAAGTTGAGGGAACGACCGACGCGAACGCCGATGCCAAAGGAACGACTCTATCGCGACGAGGAGATCAATGCCGTCCTGAAGCGCGCCGCAGAGATCCACCACATCGAAAACCAGCAGGACGCGTGGGGTCTGACCATCGAGGAACTCGAACAGGTGGCGGTCGAGACCGGCATCGATCCAGGTGCTGTTCGAGCAGCCGCGCACGAACTGGAGCTTCGCAAACCCGACAAAGGTTACCACTTCCTCGGCGCGCCAACATCAATTGCGCTGGAGCGATTCGTGGACGCGGACGTAACGACTTCCCAATGGGACAGTGCGGTCGCAGAACTCAGACGAATTTATCGAGCCAGAGGGCACGAGGACTACGCCGGCGTCGGCCGCGAGTGGGTGCTGAGGGAATGGGGAAGCGAGCGGGCGCGCGCCTCGCTGATTCCCGAAGAGGATGGTTCGCGCCTTCGTGTGACGCACGAGCATGCCGACTACGCCTGGGCCTTCTATGGCGGCATCGCTTCAACGGCGATTCCCCTGATCCTTCTCGAGTTTCTGTTCCTTCCGGTCGGGCTTTTCTGGAAGTTCGCGATCGCATTACTGGTGCTTGTCACGGTACACGCGGTTGCCAGCACCTCCTTCCGACTGTATGCAAGATCAAAGGAGCGAAAAACGCAGGACGCCCTCGATCGCGTTGGTGCCATCCTTGACTCCGACCGGAGCAGGGAACGGAATCGCGATAGCGCGGCTCCGCACGAAGTCGGCTCACAAACCGATCGACTGATCGATGGTTTGCCGGAGCCGGATTCAACGGATTCCGACGAATCCCACGCCCGTGAAGTGCGAGCAAGGCCGCGGACTTAGGCGCGCGCGCGTCAATCTACGCCGCGGTGCACGATGACTGCCGTCACCTACTCCGCGATAAACACCGGCTGCGAGTCAATGAACGTCTCTCCCTCGACGCGCAACAGATAGCTCCCCGCGGCGAGTCCGCCCACGTCGAATGGAATGACGATCGTCTGCGCCCGATCAAGTCCGCGCGATTCCAGCAGTCGAACCCGGCGGCCGGTCAGGTCGTAAAGAACGACGGAGACTTCCTGCGCGCGTGCAACCGAAACCTGTACGCTTCCCCCATCGGGCCCGATCGGATTCGGATACACTGGAGAAACCGAGAAGGGGGCTTCGAGGCCGACCGCCACCTCCACGGCAGCGCTGAATTGAAACGATCCGTCCGACCTGAGCTGTTTCAGCCTGAAGGAATGTGTACCGGGAACGAGATCGTCGACGCGGAACGAGTAGGACGATTTGCCTGCGGATCTTGAGCCA
Source organism: Bacteroidota bacterium (assembly GCA_020437385.1). Taxonomy (GTDB): domain Bacteria; phylum Bacteroidota; class Rhodothermia; order Rhodothermales; family JABDKH01; genus JAGQWL01. The sequence continues at coordinate 5,519 of JAGQWL010000337.1, read as the reverse complement.
TCGGCAACAAAGCCCTCGGCCGTCCAGCGTGTCGACACGGTTAGCTCACCGATCGAAACGGCAGCACGCTCAATTTCGTATCCAACGTTGGCGAGATCGCCGCCTGCCACCCAGGATAGATTGACTGAACTTCCGTTGACTCGCGCGTCGAACGATTCCAATTCGATCGGCAGAAAGACATCCGTGTCGTAGCGAGCGATGAAGATGTCGTACCCACCGTTGCTCGTCAGCGGCGTGGCGGACATCTTTGCCGGTACCGCCGGGCTCCCATCGACATCAATCGTGTCCTGGAACCATCCGGCCAGGTAGAACTGACCGTTTCCGTCCATCACGGGGTTGCGCGCCACGAAGTCATCTCCGGTTCCACCAAGACTGAATGAACTGTGATAGTCGAGGTTCGATGCCAGACTCGCGACATAGATGTCGTACCCGCCGGCGCTCTTAAGGGAGTCTTTCACGACCGGTTGGTCACACGACTCGTAACACAGGTACTCCTGGAAATACCCGGTGACGACAAATCCGCCGATTTCGTCACGTGAAACTCCAAAGCCGGAATCGAAGAGGGGTCCAGTGAATCGACCCGTTTCAAAAGGGAATCCGCTGGCATTGATGCGCCCAACGTACGGGTCTCCATTTACGAAGTCGAAGGTACCCGCTACCAGGAAGGAACCGGATCCATCAGAAACGAACGTGCGAACCTGGTCTGACCCGGGGGTTTCGTAGTGCCGCTGCGGAAAGCCCGACACGAGCTGACCGTTCGAATCGTAGCGGCTGATAAAGGGATCCCGATTGCCCGAGTTCAGCGTTGTCGTCGACGGACCAAGCGGCGCAAAGTCGACAGCGGTTCCCTGGAAGTATCCGGCGATATAAAGCCCCCCGATGCCATCAGGCACGAGCGTGCTGACATCCGGCGAGTCATGACCCGAGCCGCCGATCTGCATTCCCCAGGTCAGATCGTCCGAGCCATCGAACCGGAGGAGAAAGAGGTCCCGCCCGCCGTGCGTTGTGAAGTTCAGTTGATCAACGGGATCCGGATCGAAATCGCCCGACTGTTCGAAGTACCCTGTGACGAAGGTGCCGCCATTGCCATCGAACTTGCAATCCAGCGCAGTCTCCTCACCGGTTCCGCCCATCGTCACAACCGACACGAATGATCCCGCCGTCGTGTAGCGAGCAAGGAATACATCCGCACCGTCGGATGCTGTTCGGTTTGCTGTACCTCCCGACGGGTCGAAATCAACCGTGTTGCTGAACTGTCCGCAAAGCAGGATCTGCGAACCGTCGACGTCGATTCCGCGAATCAGGTCCGTTCCTGTGCCGCCAATATGCACGTGCGACTGCAGCACGCCGGAGGAATTGTAGTGAGCGACGAAGCCATCATTCGATCCCCGGTTTGACAACGACGTCCCGCCAATGTCGATTGCCGTCGTCGACGTGAAATCCGCAACAAGCCAGAAGCCGCCAGATCCGTCCGAGATGATGTACAGCGCGCGCTCATCCCCGTCTTCGCCAATCTGAATCGGAAACTGCGCTACGGCCGATCGCGCGGAAATCAAGCAGACAACAACGACGAACAGTGCGAATAAACTGCGGGCAATGACGCTCATCTCGGATTCCTCCATTTGGACTTGTTGAAAACGGCAGGTGCCGATGTACTCAAATCGCACAAAAGAACCCGCGCGTATCACCGCTTCCGGGCAGATGCTTGAATGATCAGCACATTCGTTCGATAGTCGTAACAATCGACAGCAAACAAATCACCGTGTCGTGTCCCATTTCCGTCGCGGCTTTCGCATATGGAGCAGGAGTTGTTACGAACTCCAAGGCGTCGTTTCAAATCTGGTTCACTGCAATCAGAGGGCGGTGCCGTGCAGCACCCGTCGGGTTGGCGCGCAACTGTCGCAACCGGGTTACCGGTCAGATCGCGCAATTCCGCGGATTGAACCACCACAACGGGCTTCGACCCAAATCGCTAACGCCGCATTATTCGGATCGATGCGGCCCAGTCAAAACGCCGTTTCCGGGAAGAATCGTCCGGTCAGGCTCCAAATAGAGAAACTATGAACACTGGTTACGCTCGCCCGAATACCCGGACGCAGTCACGCAACAGACTTGTCGATACAATTCCGGTATTACTGTTCTTACTGATTTTGTACGCTTCACCTGCCGCCGCTCAGTACAGCGGCGCGTTTGTGTGGGCCGATAATCCGACCTCCGACTCGTATGTGCCCTCAAATTCCTACTCCTACAACAGCACAACAGACAGCCTCGACAGCGAGGCCACAATTACGCGGACTGGCACCGGCGTGTACAGGGTAACCTGGCAAGGACTCGAGGATGCAGGAGCAAATTCGGGAACCGTGCAGGTCAGCGCGTACGGAACGACGACCAACTACTGTGGAGTCGGCGGCTGGGGTACCAACAGCACAACCGTGTACTGCTTCGACACGGCGGGCGATGCTGCGGATTCGTACTTCACGGCCTGGATGATCAAGGCGGAGGACGACACCGAGGGACTAGCCTACGCGTGGGCAAACGATCCAAGTTCCGCTTCGTATACGCCGAGCTCTCTCTACTCGTACAACCCGACCGGGGGCGACATCACGATCACGCGATCAGACGTTGGCTTCTACAACGTCGTGTTCAGCGGCTACGATGCGGTAGGAGCCGACGGTGGGAACGTTCAGGTGTCCACCTATGGCGGGACAAACAACACGTGCAAGGTCAGCTCCTGGGCAGCAGGAAGTGCAAACGTCAAGTGCTATGACACGAGCGGTGACCCCGTCGACGAAGAGTACACGATCCTCTTTGCAAAACCGGAAGCGGGCACCCGGAACATCTCATATGCGTGGGCCAGCGATCCGACGAATACGGACAAATACCCAGCCAGCAGTTTCTACGCATTCAGCGGGACAGACTCCACCATCTCCGTTCTTCGAAACAGCGTCGGAAACTACACGGTTACGTTCGACGGGTTCGGTGCTACCGGATTCAACAGCGGCAACGTCATCGTGTCATCTTATTTCCAGGATGCCGAACGCTGTAATGTCGGATCCTGGTCCGGCGACAACGTCGTCGTGCGGTGCTGGGATGTTAACGGCGCTCCTGCGGACTCGTACTTCAACATCATGTACTGGAGACCAGAGAAGCCGATCGTACCGGAAGAACTCAACGGCGTGAATTACGCATGGGGCAGCTCACCTTCCACCGATAGCTACACGCCCGACCTGCGCTACATGCTGAACCAGTCGGGGATGAACGGAACGATCACGCGGACCGCCGCTGGGGATTATCGCATTCACTTCGATGAACTTGCTTCGGGTGGTGTTAACCTCGGAACCGTACAATTGACGTCGTACGCGAGCCCCGGAATCGACTGCCAGATTAATAACTGGAGCGACAATCAGGTAAACATCGACTGCGTCGATCAAGCGGGAACGAAGGTGGATTCCTACTACTCGGTTCTGCTCTTGAGCCCGGTGCGTGAGACTGATGGGCTCGCCTATACATGGGCGAATCAGCCGACTTCCGACGAGTATGTCCCGACTGCGAACTACACGTACAATGCGGCGGGCGGCGACGTCGTCGTCACTCGATCGGACGTCGGAAGGTATTTCGTGACGTTCAACGGATTCGAGGCGCACGGCGACGGTGGTGGCCACGTTCAGGTGACCAGCTATGGCTCGTCGGGAGAACGATGCAATACCGACGGATGGGGCGGGAACGAAGTTGGCGTTGTCTGCTTCGATCTCAACGGCGATCCTGTCGACTCTCGCTTCAACGTACTTTTTCTGAGGCCGAAGACGGGTTCGCCTGGAATGGCCTACGCGTGGGCGAACGACCCGACGCTCGGGACCTACTCCCCGTCGGCAACCTATTCCTACAATCCGACCGGCGGACTGATCAGGGCCTCACGTTCGGATGTCGGGTCGTATAGCATGTCGTTCCAGAACTACGAATCCGTAGGTGCCAACGGCGGAAACGTCCAGGTCAGTGCATACGGGGCGGGCGGTGCCCGATGTTATGTTGACGGGTGGAATGATAACATCGTCTATACGCGCTGCGTCGACGCCGCGGGCGATCCCGTTGATTCGCAGTACAACGTATTGTACCTGAAACCTACCGAAGGGACAGGCACAGCCGTCGAACAGGCGGTAGTCGAACCCGGACGCGATTCAATCTCCAATTACCCGAATCCGTTCTCCGAGCAGACAACAATCACGTATTCGCTTGAGGCGCCCATGCACGTCACACTGACTGTACACGACTTGACCGGAAGACGTGTATCGACCCTCGTGGACGGCATGCAGTCGGCAGGCGATCAGATGTTGACCTTCGAAGCAACCGGGCTCGCATCTGGTGTCTACTTCTATTCGTTGCGGACCGAGAAAAACATCCGCACGGGCAAGATGACGATTCAGCGCTGACAGAGAAGAGATCAATCCGCTTCCGTCGGCCGACAGAAGCAGAGTGGGGGCCGTTCGATCAGGACGGCTCCCACTTTTTCGGTTTCTACTTCACGATCGCCATCGTGCGAGTCACCCGCGTTCCGCCCGCCTCGAGCCGGTAGAAATAGGTTCCACTGCTCAGTCCTTCTGACTTGAGCACGACGGAATGCTCTCCCGCAGTCTGCTCGCCGTCTACGAGAATCGCTATGCGCTGACCAAGAACGTTGTAGACCGACAAGCGCGCACGCTGCGCGTCCGGCAGCTGGTACGTAATTGTCGTGGACGGCGCAAATGGGTTCGGATAGTTCTGCAACAGATTTGGTTCGGCCGCTACATCCGCGGCGTCCGGTTCAATCGCCGTTCGGATCCCGCCAATCACCAGGGGTGCCCATCCGACGTTATTGTCTTCATGGATCTCACCTACCGCATCGTCCGGATCGACCACGGCATAGATCCGGACAGCGTTGCTGTTAAACCCATCCGGCAGATCGACAGTCCAGCTTGTCGTAACGACTGCCCTCCCTCGTGCCTCTATTATCGGTAAGATCGGATCATCGTTGCCGGGCACTCCGGTAATCGGGACGCCTCCGTTCGCCGGATCACCTGCGTAGAATCGCACCGCCACGTCTCCTGAGGTCGGAAGCAGGCTGAAGTTGTGAACCAGCGCCCGGATGCTGACTTCGTCGCCTGACTCGGCATTCTCGGGAAACAGATAGATACTGTTCGTGCGGGTTTTGATTTCGTCGTCGACGGGCTGTCCAATCTTGACATCCGCCAAGCGGTCAGGTAGATCGAGTGCAGGATCCGGCAACTTCCCATAACGCTCCTGCCACCACGTCGTCGGATCACCCTGGTTGGCAATCGACGGTTCGACCTCGTAGTCCACAACCAGGGCACCGCTGCCGTCCCAGTAGACAAATGGCGTGACGGAGTAGTTCGCCTGCTTGCCTTCCAGCACTGTGTTGATCGCACCGAGTTCGACCGTGACTGCCTGCAGGTTGGAAACGCTTGTCTTGTGTGTATTGAAGGTCCGCTCGTTGTAATCACCGTTGAGATTGACCGATACGGACG
>JAGQWL010000336.1 GCA_020437385.1 Bacteroidota bacterium | reverse complement strand
GGACGGCAACACTCCGGGCGGTCTGCCTCTCCGGCGCACGGCGGACATCCTCCGGGAGCTCGGAAGCAACAAGCGCGACGGACAGGTTCTCGTGGGATTCGCGATGGAAACGCAAAACGCCGAGGCTAACGCCGCCCGAAAGTTGTCGGACAAGAATCTCGATTTGATCGTCCTGAACAACCTCCGCGACAGCGGCGCCGGCTTCGGAACCGGGACCAATCTGGTCACACTCCTGTTCCGGGACGGTCGGCGGGAGCAGCTTCCGCTTGCGGACAAGAAGATCGTTGCGGCCGCAATCGTCGATCAACTCGCAGGTCTTGCCCCCGCCTAGCCCGCGCTGATCGAATTGGCCTCCAGTCGCGTTCTTTATCCACAGACGCCTCCATGGATTGTGAGCCGTCTGTCGATAACGCGCCTGTGCCCCCCACGCTGATTCCGTACCTTGGAGTCAGGCACAGGTCGTGCCCAACTATTCCGGCTGCAATCAACGAACGCCCTATGGATTCGCTCGAAGAGGCGATACTCGAACGGCTCCGATTCGAGATCGAAATGTCCGGCGGCACCATTCCAGGTCTGCAGGCTGTTACTCCCGAACGAAAAGTAGAAGCAGCCGGGTCCGTGGAAGCAGTCGGGTCCGTGGAAGGAGCCCGGTCCGTGGAAGCAACGGGGCCCGCGCCCGCACCTCGAAACCGTACCGAAACCGAAAAAGCAACGCTCGACGTGACGGAAATTGCCGACTCATCCGAACTGAGCCCGTATGACCGAATTGCCGCACTGATACCGGCAGACTCCCCACTCAGAGACTTCCAGACGCTCGCAGCGGTCGAAGAATGGGTGGCGAAGACGGAATTGATTGAGCTGGACAAGACCCGTTTGAATCCCGTATTCGGCGTCGGGAATCCCGACGCCGATCTGATGGTAATCGGAGAGGCCCCCGGTGCAAACGAGGACGAGCAGGGTGAACCGTTTGTCGGCCGTGCGGGTCAGTTGCTCAACGACATTCTTGCCGCCATCAAATTTGCACGGTCGGATGTATACATCGCAAACATCCTGAAGAGCAGGCCGACCAAGAACCGCAATCCGACACCTTACGAGGTTGAGGCGCACATCCCGATTCTGTACAAGCAGATCGCGCTGATCCGCCCCAGGATCCTGCTCTGCGTCGGCAAGGTCGCGGGAAACTCGCTGCTCGGAAACACCCTGTCGTTGTCGGCAATGCGCGGCGACTTCCAGGACTTTCACGGCCTTCCAACCGTTGTCACGTTCCATCCGGCCGCCCTCCTTCGCAACCCGGAGTGGAAACGACCGACCTGGGAGGACGTTAAGCGTCTGAAGGCCCGATACGACGAGCTGGTCGGATCACAAACCGAAGCACGCTAGTCAGCGGGTCACCGCCCCGAAATCATCGAAACGGACTCAACGTAATCGCGCAGGACAGCGGACATGGAGCAGGTTCCCCCAGACTTCCCGACAGGCCAAGGCGGACAGATGGTTCGCCGGCAGCAGTCATTGCCGTCGGCTCCAGGTCGCGTGCCGCCACAGGCGGTTGACGTCGAGCAGGCCGTACTCGGTGCAATGCTGATCGAACGTGAGGCGATCCCGCGTGCGATCGAGGTATTGCCTCCCGATTCCTTCTACGACCCGCGTCATACACGAATCTATCAGGCGATCCTCAGCCTCTTCGAGCGCGGAAATCCCGTCGACATGATCACGCTGTCTGACGAACTCAGGCGAAGGCAGGAGCTCGAGGCGGTCGGCGGGCCGTACTACATCACCGAGTTGACGACGGCCGTCGCGTCGTCCGCAAACGTCGAGTACCACGCACGCATCATCGCGGAAAAGTCGCTGCTGCGGAAGCTCATTGAGACGCTTTCGGTACACATCGGCGAGGCGTACGACCCATCCGCAGACGCCTTCGAACTTCTTGACGAAACGGAATCGGACATCTTTCGGATTTCCGAATCGCAGCTCAGGCGATCCGCCGTATCGATGAGTTCGGTGTTGATGGAGACGCTTGAAAATCTCGAGTCGATCCATGGACGAGATACCGGAATCACAGGCGTCCCGACCGGATTCCGCGCGCTCGACGACATGACAGGCGGATGGCAGAAATCTGACCTCGTCATTATTGCCGCGCGACCGTCAATGGGGAAGACGGCGCTATCGCTCGCCATCGCGAGAAACGCTGCACTGCATCCGGAATCACCGGCCGGTGTTGCCATCTTTTCACTCGAAATGAGCGCGCAGCAGCTTGCACAGCGTCTGCTCACGAGTGAGGCGCGCGTCGACGCACAGGCGGCGCGAACCGGTCGGTTGAGAGAAGAAGATTTCCCGAAGCTCGCACGAGCGGCGAGCCGGCTGTCCGAAGCGTCGATCTACATCGACGACACGCCGGGACTCACCGTTCTGGAGCTTCGCGCAAAGTGTCGCCGTCTGAAGGCCGAGCACGACATCGGTCTTATCATCGTTGACTACCTGCAGCTTATGCACGGTACCGGCCAGTCGCGAAACTCGAATCGTGAGCAGGAGATTGCGCAGATTTCGCGATCGTTGAAGGGACTGGCGAAGGAACTGAACGTGCCGGTCATTGCGCTTTCGCAGCTCAGCCGCGCCGTCGAAACGCGTGGCGGTGATCATCGGCCGCAGCTTTCGGATCTGCGAGAATCAGGATCCATCGAACAGGACGCGGATGTTGTCGCGTTTATCTATCGGGCGGAACGATACGGCATTGTTGTCGACGAAAACGGGAACTCCACCGAGGGTCTTGGCGAAGTAATCATTGGCAAGCAGCGTAACGGACCAATCGGGACGGTTCGCCTGGCCTTTGTCAACCAGTACGCCCGGTTCGAGAACCTCACGTCCTACTACGCTGCGCCAGACTCCGGCGGCGGCGATGGCTTTAATCCGCCGTCTCTTCCCGCCGGTCCACTAGACGACGCACCTTTCTAGCCAATCGAATCCATGCCCGATCCGTCAACGCGAACAGCAGTAATCATAGGCGGAAGTCGGGGCATTGGCCACGAACTCGTCGAAACGATCAAACGCGACTTCGACGACATTTGTGTTCTGTCACGGAACGGCGGCAATTGGTCCGATCCGAAGATCCGAGACCTGCGCTGCGACGTAACGAGCGACACACTCCCCGATGCTCCTGCAGCCATCCATGCCCTTGCGTATTGTCCCGGCTCGATCACGCTGAAGCCGTTCGGCAGCTTGAGTGAGGAGGACTTCAGGGCAGAATGGGAATTGAATGTCGGCGGCGCGATTCGGGCGCTTAAACATTACGAGCGTGCCCTGAAAGCCGGCGGCAATTCGTCGGTTGTTCTGTTTTCGACGGTCGCAACAACGACAGGAATGCCGTACCACGCGTCCATCGCAAGCGCCAAGGGCGCCGTCGAGGGCCTTGCGAAGTCCCTGGCCGCCGAATGGTCACCGAGCATTCGAGTTAACGTCCTCGCTCCGTCGATCACGGACACAGACCTCGCCTCCCGTTTGTTGCGCACCGAAAAGCAGCGCGACGATGCGGCTGCTCGCCATCCGTTGGAGCGCATCGGATCAACGGGTGATATCGCGGAAGCCGCAGCGTTCCTGCTTTCGACGCGGGCCTCCTGGATTACCGGACAGGTTCTTGGTGTTGACGGCGGACTATCAGCATTGCGCCGCCTGTAGGGAGTCATGGTTGCCGATCCAAACAATGGCACCGAATCGAGGCTGATCGCGTTCCTTTCGAACCCGGCTTCGTATGAGCACCGGCCATCGGATGTCCGCGTCCTCCAGACCCACGCGTCCATCGTAGCCATCGCGGGCCCCTTCGTCTTCAAGGTCAAGAAGCCGGTGAACTTCGGCTTTCTCGACTTCTCGACACTGGACCGGCGGCATCACTTCTGCAACGAGGAGGTTCGACTCAACAGGCGTTTGTGCGCGAAGATCTATGAGGGCGTTGTCCCGATCTATCAGGATGGCGAACACCTGACCTTCGACGCAGTGCCGAACGTTGAACCAGCCGAATATGCCGTCAAGATGCGACACCTCGCCGAGGCTGGTTTTCTGGACGCGTTGATCCGAGCAGATTCCGTTCCGAGCGGGGCGATTGACCGCATCGCAGCGAGACTACAGACCTTCTACACTGCGCAATCACCAACCGAAGATGTGCGGATGTGGGGCTCCGTCGACCGCATCGCGATCAGCATCGACGAGAACTTCGACCAGACGCGCGCCTTTCGAGGTCGGGAGATTCCGGCAGTCATTTTTGATCATTTGCGTTGGTACAACGACCATTTCTTGTCGTCCAAACACGATCAATTTGAGCGGCGGTTGAGGGAGCAGCGGATCCTTAACTGTCACGGTGACCTGCGCGCAGAACACATTCATTTCGACGGCGACGACATCTGCATTTACGACTGTATCGAATTCAACGAGCGATTTCGCTTTATCGATGTTGCGAGCGACATCGCGTTCCTTGCCATGGACCTGCGAAACCTCGGACGATCAGACCTTGCATCAGAACTTGTTCTTGAACTGACGAGCCGGCTCGACGACCCATTGCTCGCAACAATGCTTCCGTTCTATGGAAGTTACCGGGCCTTCGTGAGAGGAAAGGTAGAGCTCATGAAAAGCACCGAGGAGGAGGTTCCGGATGTCGATCGATCGAAGAGTAGGAATCGCGCAGAGGATTTTTTTAGCCTGTCTATGGACTACTCGGTAACCGGCGGATCGTCGGCAATCATCGCATTCATGGGCCGCGTGGGAGCCGGGAAAAGTACGGTCGCACAACGAATGAGTGATGTGCTCGGATGGCAGCGGCTTTCATCAGACTGGACGCGAAAGAAGTTGTCCGGCATCGACCCATTCGAACACGCAAGCGAGACGCACCCGGAAGTATATGGCGAGGAAGTGACGGCGCGCGTTTACGGAGCCCTTGCTGAGCAAGCAATTGCTGCAAGTCGTTCGCCCGCCCGACGAAGCTCGCTAATCGATGCGACCTTCAGCAAGCGGCTGCAACGAGACGCGCTCCGCCGCGCCCTCGAGCACGATGACGCGCGCTTGTACTTCGTTGAGACGATTGTCTCTGATGAGGCAGCGAAAGCGCGCTTGCGCAAACGGGAATCGGATACGGGCGTTGTTTCCGACGCACGGATAGGTGACTTCGACGCGCTCAACGCTCGGTACGAACCGCCGGCACCGGACGAGGTCGACATCATTCGTATCCGAACCGACGATAAGTCAATCGACGAAACCGTGTCTGCGGTGCTTCGCGACGTGTCTCGACGCGGGACCGAATTGTGATCAGCGACGGCGTCTCAGTGCAAAACAACCAGCTGTCGGTACGCCGTCTCGCGGCCGGACCGAAGAATGACACCGTACACGCCATTCGGAAGCGAGCCCACCGACAATCTCATTTCGTTGAGTCCTGCTTCTGACGGGTAGGCTGTCTGCGGATTTGCCACCAGCCGTCCATGAACGTCGTAAACGCTTACGGTTGCAGCACGCGACGCGGCCGACGTAAACCGGAGTGTGACGGTCCGCGAAGCAGGATTTGGATACACACTCTCAATTGCCAGGGCTGTGACGGGTCCGGGCGGAGCGGGACCAAGCGATGTGGCAGCGTCGACCCGCGATTGCGCAGCCGTAAGGACCTGTCCGTTGTTGACCGCTCCGCGCGTTTGCAGTACGCCGCCCTGCCACGCGAAATCCGCGTACCGGGAGCCGGATCCGACAAGCTGAAGCGATCGGTTCTTACCGGTGATTCCCTCGCTCACGCCGATGTCTTCG
>JAGQWL010000335.1 GCA_020437385.1 Bacteroidota bacterium | reverse complement strand
GACCAGAACCGGGACTCATGAACCGCGCCGTCTGCCTTCATCTGCAGCCTATATGCCACAATTGGACAGTGTTGCCCGATTGAAACCGATGTCGGGAGCCGATCTGGCAGAAGGCTTGCGCCGGCATCGGCCAGCTGGTCCAGGAAACGACGGCAACTCAAACTTGGCGCAACGTTCGTGGAGTCAAAGAAGGCCTGACTTGTTTCCCGACCGAGCAGATCGCGGGGAAAGCGAACTCCGAACGCATAGTGCGTTGACACGCACGTGTCGCCTTTTCGTCGCACCTCAACCACCTCCTGGCCTGTGCTCGCCGAGTCAATCCAAAGTCTCACCACCTCGTCCGATTCAACGACGGCAAGCTCCGCAAACAAGCCTCGCGAGGTTTCCCTGATACACGCGAGACCCTTGCAGAATCATAATGGTGTCGCCATCGGATTGCCGCCAAACGTCGCACATCCAAACACGAAGACGAAACTCAACGCTGCTACCTTGGAGGCGGAATCATTGGTTCCGGTGGGCATAACGATCAACTTCACCGATTCGATTACCGTGACAAAATCATTCGACCGGTTTCGGCGTGTGCCCCCGACACAACCTGGTAGAGATACATACCGTTGCGAAGTTCCGCTCCGTGCGAGTCAAATCCCGACCAATCGAACCGATGCTCACCCGATGTGAGTACCCCATCGTGGAGCACCTCAAGGCGACGACCGAGGACATCAAACAGGGTAACCGTAGTCAGCGCCGCATCCGCCAGACGAAATTCGATGCTGGTTGCGCGCATGAACGGATTCGGGAAGTTGCCGAGTAGCTTGATTGCCGCGTCGTCATCGACAACCGGATCATCGATGCCGACACTGGAATCCATTTCGAAATCAATTCCAACGACACTCTCGCCACCCACGACCGACACAACGATCGACGAGTCGGCGTCTGAAAACCCGCCGTACCATTCCTCAAGCCGAACCCGACCAGCGTACCAGTAGAACGCACGGATGACGTAGTCCCTATTCGGCAATTCGGTGAAGCGATACGTGCCGTCGATGGCAACGCCCGTACGATTCTGAACGGACCACGGCCCTTTCGAAGGCCACTGGCTGATTTCGACGACGGCTTCCGTAAATGGCGAGCCGTTCGAATCCAGGACCGTCCCGGAAATCTCTCCTGACGCCGGGGCGAAAGGGGCATCGAAATCTGCCGTGTGCATCGGAGCCTCGTCCGCGCGAACCGACACGAGCGTCGCGTCTAAGAAGTCGAGTTGATCCGGCCACCAGTATTCAAGGCAAGTTCCGTAGAAGCAGAGATTCGTATACACACGGTAGTCTCCCTCGGCGAGGCCAGTGATCGAATAATATCCTGTTTCGTCCGTGATGTCGTGTGCGAACGTCAGGCCCGTCGCCGGGTCGTACTGATAGAGGATTTCGCCGATCGAGGCGAACACGTCAAGGTCTTCCATCGGCGTTCCGTCCGCGTCCCGCACGTAACCTTCTATGACGCCCTGATACCACGGAAGCACGAGGTCCGCTTCGGTTGTTTGATCAGCGACGACGGTCACCGGTCCGGTGTGGTGCATCCGAATCGCGACGCTGTTGACGACAATCTCAAACGTAATGCGATAGACACCTCCGGGGACATCATCAAAGCGAAATTGCCCGTTGGCGTCGGCTGTTTGACGCTGGGAGTACGCCCATGGCGGCTCGGGCGTATCGTCCGGAGAAATCAGTACGCGCGCGCCGGCATGCACAGTGCTGTCGGCGTTGTACACAGTGCCCGTCACTGAGCCGTTGCCCAATCCACGTAGATCCGGGGTGTCGCTCGCGGCCGATGTCGCATTCGCGAGGCAGCAGAGTGCGACGAGCACGGCGGCGACACTGATCTTGACTTGCATAACAATCGTCCGCGAGTATTCTCCGGATTTCTTCAGCCGCCAATCGATCTTGCTCGGAAGACCGAGGCGTCGCCACCAATCTATCCCTGCTCCACAATCTTTCAAACGGATGTTGCCATTTGGCAACATCGCGACATGAAATAAGTCCAGAAAGCACGACCCCTCTGGCGTTTGGGGAATCCATTTGCCATGTTGGTTGTCACAGAAAGGACACGTCCATCACGTTCGGGGTAAGGCCCGCCTGACGTAATGCAGAAGCTGCTGCTCATCGGAATTGTCGCGACGCTGCTCGGCGGCTGCACGCTGTTCGACTCGACGACACCTTTCGACGAGGTGTACGATCTCTTCCCGGTCCAGCTCGGCGACTCCCCGGACCAGGTACGCGCGAAAATGGGCGCCCCGGGTTATTCGTGGATGGGCGACTGCTTGTGCTGGGGCTACGAATACGTCGCCGGTCCGTACGCAAAGATGCGGCTCACGTTTCCGGAGATTCCCGGAGAGGACGAGCCGTTGATGGGTATCAGCGTCGAGGCTCCGTACAACGGTTCAAGCCGCCACGGATTGCGGATCGGCGCTACACGCAACGTAGTGCGCCAGATGCTGGGGACGCCGGATGCCAAGCCTGACGGTGCGCCATCGGATACAGGCTGGGACCGATTTTCCTATGACTCCCGCAGCATCTCCATCGATTACGATACGAACAACCGCGTCACTCGAATCAGCATCGGAGAGAAGGCGGCGGATCGGTAGCGGCGAAGTCCACTCACTCCCATCGTGTCCCATTCACACGATCCAATGCAGCCAACCATTCCCATCGTTCGGGCCGGCGGCAGGTGCCGGGCGAAGGGGCGTGACGACGAGACCGAGACGAGCTGCATACT
>JAGQWL010000334.1 GCA_020437385.1 Bacteroidota bacterium | reverse complement strand
CTTGTCAGAGGTCACGTTTCAACGTTGCGCGGATTCCCGATTCTACGACTGCACGATTCTACGATTCGGTGCTTCTACGATTCCACGATTCTACGATTCTCCGAATCCACGATTCTCCGAATCCACGATTCTACGACTGGACGATTCTACGATTCTACGACTGGACGATTCTACGATTCTACGATTCTACGACTCTACGAATCCACGATTCTACGATTCTACGCTTCGGCGACCTGAGTGATCGTCGCGATTCGAGTTCAGGGCCCTTTGAGGTCCCGATTGTTGATCTGCTTCGAGGAAACCGCTGCGGCTCGGGATGACCGATGCGCGTCCCACTGCCGCGCACCTACCGCTGCAGCACCACTGACCGCACGCTCGCGTCGCGGCCGCTGACCTTGATCATGTAGAGTCCGTTGGGCAGGCCCTCTCCGTCGACAAGAAACTCGTAGTCGATACCAGCCTGGACCGTTCCGTCGAAGACGGATGCAACGCGTTTTCCGATCACGTTATAGACGTCGACGCGGATGGGCTGCGTCTCCGACACGGCGAGCTTGAAGGCCGTGCGAACCGAGAAGGGGTTCGGATACGGTGCCGAGAGGTAGAACGTCCCGGGCGCTTCGCCTTCGACGCCGAGCGCGGAACCGCCGTCCTCGATCGTGACCGAGGCGAAGACAGAATCCGACACGACGTCGTAGGTGTCCCTGCCGATGAGCGTCAGCTCGACCGTCTCGACGCCCTCGTTCAGATTGTCTTCGATCGGCACAACAATCAGGTAGGCGGTCTTCTGTCCCGGCTCAAAGTTGACGGACGTCGACAAGGCCTCGTAGTCTGTCCCGTTCGTTGCCGTGCCATTGATGGCATAGTCCACGGTCAGCGGGTCGTTGAACGGACCCGTCCTGGTGATGCTGAACATTGCCGTGTTCGAGACGCCCCTTTCGGTTGCGTTCTTCTTCGGCGATCGTGTGCGCACCTTGTTCTTGCCGCGCACCTGATCGGGTACAGCCTGGATCCCGGTCGCCATGTAGAGACCGTTGTTGATGTAGTTTTTTGACGGCAGAAACGGAGCGTTCGGGTCCATCTCGAACGTGACGGTTCCGTAGGATGTGCCGTAGAGCTGGTTCGCCGACTTGTCCCAGACGCGCACGAGGAACGACTCCTCGCCGATAAGGCCGTATTTGTCCGGCTGGATCGGGTCATCGCCCCAAACGGTAATCGCGATGTTCTGTCCGGTCCAGACATCCGCGCCGACACATTGGCCATCCTCCGTGAAGATTCCAATCTCGTCTCCCGGTTGGAGCGTTCCGTCGCCGACGACGTGGTTGCCGGACGCGTCGACGACAATCGTCGCGTCGCTTCCGGTGTCCTTGATACAGTTGTTGAAGTAGGATTGGGCCTGGGTCGGAACCGACAGTAGGAGCGCGGCTGCGAGAAGGGTCGCTGAACGGGTCATGGGAACGGACCGCGGGAAGCGTTACGGGGAATACAACCTCTTCTGTATCGGCAGGCCTCACTTTTCGCTAAAAGGCCTTCCGGCGTCCGGTTCGATCGATCGCCGATGTGCGCAATCCGGGGGCGAAAGGGTTATCTTCTCACACCCGAAAACCGAACCCTACTCATCCATGATTCTTGCAAAAGTGATCGGTACCGTCTGGGCGACCCGGAAGGACGAGCAGATGACGGGCATGAAGCTGCAGATTGTGCAGGAGGTCGACCTCGATTACGCGCCGCGGACGAAGTTCGTGGTCGCGGTGGATTCAGTCGGGGCGGGTGTCGGGGAGATCGTGCTTGTCGCGCAGGGTTCGAGTGCCCGTCAGACCGAGCTGACGAAGAACAAGCCGGTGGATGCGGTCATCACGGCGATCGTCGACAAGCTGGACGTTTCTCAGGGAAGTCGATGAAGCTCGGCCGCGTCATCGGTAACGTCTGGGCCACGCGAAAGGATGCGCGGCTGGACTCGCGACGGATGCTCTTCGTTCAGCCGCTTACGTTCGCGGGTAAGGAGTCCGGCGCGCCGATTGTGTCACTTGATACGATGGATGCGGGAGTCGGCGACACGGTCATCTACGCGACATCGGCGGAGGCGGCGATTCCGTTTCTGCCCGGCCTCACTCCGACGGACGCGACGATTGTTGGAATCGTGGATCGGGTGGACCTCGCTGAATCGTAGATTCTGCCGAAATGATGCGTCAGCGCCCCGGGTTGAAATCTGACAAGTGACAACTGACATCTGACAACTTCTTCCGCACACTGCTCACTTCGCGAGCGAAGCGAGCGTCCCCCATTCTCCAATTCCCCCATTCATCCAATCCGAACTATCCGTCACCCGGAAGCAGCGGCACGAATCGGAAATCCTCCAGGTCGATTCGATCGAAGCTGCCATCCGGCATGCGCTCGAATCGCGTCATGACCTGCGAGTCGCGCGTTCCGATCGGAATCAACAGGCGCCCGCCGCGGCGATCACCCTCGGGCGGCCGAAGCTGGTCAAGGAGTTGAAGCGGAAGATCCGTCGCACCCGCCGTCACCACGATCCCGTCGTAGGGCGCAAACGTCGACCATCCTTCCGTCCCGTCCCCATACTTCATGGTGATCCGGTAGCCGAGCTTCCGCAGTAGATCCTTCGTACGGTCGTACAGCGGTTTCAGACGTTCGATCGAGTAGACCTTGACGCCAAGCTCGCACAGGACCGCCGCCTGATAGCCGCTTCCCGTGCCGATTTCGAGCACCGTGTCGCCGCGTTCCAGTTCGAGCTTTTCCGTCTGATAGGCAACCGTGAACGGCTGCGAAATTGTCTGCTGGAGTCCGATCGGAAGCGCCTCGTCGAGGTAGGCCCGCGACGCGAGGGCGTCGTCGACGAACAGGTGGCGCGGTACGGAACCAACTGCCGCCAGCACCCGCTCATCCGTGATTCCCTTCGATTGAATCTGCTCGACGAGCGCGGCGCGTCGCTTTCGGTATTTCCAGTCTTCCATCAAGACCTCGGTCGCTGAAAAGGCGGCTCTGAAGGCCGGGCACGGTGCAAGATAGGAAAGGCCAAGCGGATCGTCGTGAATTCGATCACGTGAATCCGATCACGTGAATCCGATCACGCAAATCCGATTACATAAATCCGACAGTGAGAGTCCGGTCTCGCGAAACGCTAATGTGAATCCGCGGATGTGAATCCGATAGCCCGGATGCGATAGCGTGAATGCGATAGCGGAACGCGAACGCAAAGCCGGCAGCGCCCGACGCGCGAGTCACGAATTGACGGCAGTCGGAAGTTCGGATGTCGCCGCGTCCGGTTCGGAGAGCAAGGCGCGCTCCAGGTAGTCGCGCAGCTCCTGCAGCGACACGTCCACGATAAGCTCGCCACCCATCGCAACCGAAACCTTTCCGGACTCCTCGGACACGACAACAACCATCGCGTCCGTCGTTTCCGACAATCCGATCGCGCTGCGGTGACGGAGTCCCAGGTGCGGACTCAGCTTCATGCTCGTCGAGACGGGGAGGATACACCGCGCCGCCTCGATCCGGTTGTTGCGGATGATGACGGCGCCGTCATGGAGCGGGTTCTTCTCGAAGAAGATCGTTACGAGCAGTTCCTCGGAAACGACGGCGTCGATCTGCGAACCGGTTTCGGCATAACTCCGAAGTCCAGTCGAACGTTCGATCGCAATGAGTCCGCCGAGTCGCTGTTTCCGAAGTTGATCGACGGCGCGAACGATCTCGGAGATGGTCTGGTCACGGGCAGGCGGCGAAACGAACTGGCGAATGAGCGGATTCTGCCCGAGCACCAGCAGCAGGCGGCGGATCTCCGGCTGAAAAAGCACGATCACCGCAAGCACGAAGACGTCGCTGAGCAATCCAAACAGTGCGCTCAACATCGTCATGTCGAGCCAGGTCACCAGAAACTGGATGCCGAGCAGGACGAAGATGCCGAGGAAGATCTGCACGGCGATCGTGCCGCGCATCAGCGAGTACAGCTTGTACAGGATAAACGCGAACAGACCGATCTCGACGAGATCGGTGAGTCGAATCGGTATCACCCATTGAAACAGGGTCACGGGTTCGCGTCTTGGTGGTGCCGAAGCGGCAGTGACGAATTGGCGGTGGTGTGCGGCCGACAAGGTACAACCACAGCAGAGACTTTATGTATCGACAACATGTTTCCTCAGGAAACCCTCGTCGCCAAAGTTTCACCGAGGAGCTTGAGCATTTCGACGGTTTCGCGCACGTCGTGTGTGCGGACGAGCGTTGCGCCGTTGACGACGCCGGCGGCTGTGGCTCCCAATGAACCGAAGAGTCGGTCGGATGGTGGTGCAGGTGCGTCGTCGCCGAGCACGGCCCCGATGCTGCTCTTTCGCGAAACGCCGATCATCACGGGGACGCCCGTCGAAGCGAACCTGTCTGCTTCCGCGATCAGGCGAAGGTTGTCACGCACGGTCTTGCCAAACCCAAATCCCGGGTCCACGACGATGGATTCGACACCGGCCTGTCGGGCAGCGTTGACCGCGAGATCCAACTCATCGCGGACCTCGGTGACAACGTCGGCATAAGCTCGCTGCTGCGGCATGTCGCCCGGGACGCCAACCGAATGCATAAGTATCAGCCCGGCCCCGGCATCGGCGACGAGGTTGGCGATCGAAGGAGACACGCGCAGCGCGGTAATGTCATTAATTACATGGGCGCCGGCATCCAGGGCGCGTGCCGCGACATCCGCATGAAACGTGTCGACGGAAAGGATCGCCTTCGGAAGTTCACGTACGATCCCTTCGACGATAGCGGAAATGCGCCGCCACTCTTCATCGGGCGGGACGGCTTCCGCACCTTTTCCGTAGGTCCGCCCACGCGGACGCGAGGAGGCGCCGCCGACGTCGATCATTACGGCCCCTTCGAGCAGAATCTGCTCCGCCCGCCGCATGGCGACGCCGTGATCGGTGAAGCGGCCGCCGTCGTAGAACGAGTCCGGCGTGACGTTCAGAATGCCGGCCACATGCGCACCCGCCGACCGTCCCGGCGTGCAGTCGAGCGTCCTTCCGCGTAGGTTGAGCACGAGTCCCGATGTCATTGCGTCCTGCCGTAGATTCAGACCGACTCGCAAGGTAGCAAAAACAGATGAACCGCCTGGAGCCGGGGGCGGAATTGAATGGTTCAGTTTCTATTGCGCAATCTTCCGGGCGGGCCCATCCGCCGGATCGAAGCACTCAGACGGCATCCGCTCGACGCCCAGGAGGAGATGCTTCGATCGCTGCTGCAGCGTGCGCGCGGCACGGAGTGGGGGAGGCGCCTCGGGTTTGAAGCGATTCTCGAGTCCGCCGACGTGATTGGTGCCTACCAAGCGTCCGTTCCGCTTCACGACTATGAGGCGTTTCGCGAGGATGTCACGCGGATCCGCCGTGGTGAGCCGGACATCACGTGGCCCGGCACCTTCAGCGACTTCGCGGTCTCGAGCGGGACGGCCTCGGCCGGGAAGATCATCCCTGTCAGTCGCGAAATGTTGACGGCGAACCGCCGCTTCAGCATGGACCTGATGTTCAACTACGTGGCGCTCACCGGCAAGGCGCGAATCGGCGGTGGTCGGTTTCTTTCCCTCCCCGGAAGGATCGAGGAGGATCCCGCGTTTCCCGGAACGTGGATTGGCGAGGTAAGCGGACTCCAGGCGCGCTACGCGCCGGCGGTCGTGAGTCGGTTTTACCAGGCCGTTGGCGACGACGTGCTGAATGAACCGAGCTGGGAGCGGAAGCTCGAGCGGATCG
Organism: Bacteroidota bacterium; assembly: GCA_020437385.1. Classification (GTDB taxonomy): domain Bacteria; phylum Bacteroidota; class Rhodothermia; order Rhodothermales; family JABDKH01; genus JAGQWL01. The sequence goes on along the minus strand of JAGQWL010000334.1, from coordinate 6,145 downwards.
TTGATGCAACGATCGACATGGATGTCCGCACGCTGGCGATGGTCCCTACGTGGGCGCTCGTGCTTTTTGAGCGGCTGATCGCACGGAAGCGAGAGCGGGGCGAGCGAGCAGAATCGTTACTCGACGTGTGGCCCAACCTGACGGTGTTCTTTTCGGGCGGCGTTGCGCTGAGCTCCTATCGGGCCATACTGGAGGACCAGATTGGCGGGAGGGGGATCGACTTCATCGAGTCGTACGGTGCGTCGGAGGGTTTCATTGCGTTTCAGGACGAGCCGTCACGGCGCGACATGCTGCTCCACGTGCGCAACGGCGTCTTCTTCGAGTTCATCCCGCTGGACGGCGGATCGGATGCGGGCCGCGTTTCGCTCAGGGATGTCACGACCGATGTGCGCTACGAGCTGGCGGTGACGACCTGCAGCGGACTCTGGAGCTACCGCATTGGCGACGTGGTGCGGTTCACCGGGACGGATCCCTATCGACTGGTTGTCGCCGGCCGGACGAGCGAGATGATCGACAAGTACGGGGAGGCCGTTTTTGGCGACGAGGTTCGGGCGGCGCTGCGGGCGGCGAGTGACGAGACGGGGGCTCAGGTGCTGGAGTTCCATGTGGCGCCGAGTGAGCCGGCGCGAAATCGGATCCCGCGTCACCAGTGGATCATCGAGTTTGAGAAGGAGCCGGCGGACATGGAGGTGTTCGTCCGGGTGATCGATGCGTACCTGAAGGAGCACAACCGGCATTATTTCATCCGCCGGGATGCGCTGGCGTTTGATGCGCCCGAGGTGGTGTCCGTTTCGAAGGGAGTTTTCTATGAGTGGCTGACGGAAGCGCGGGACACGGTCAGTGCCCAGACGAAGATGCCGCGGATGAGTGAGGAGCGCGGGGTTGCTGATGGGTTGTTACTTTCTTTGGATCGCCAAAGAAAGTAACCAAAGAAAACTCCCAGGCTCGGGGTCGTTCTTTCTTTGGATCGCCAAAGAAAGAACCAAAGAAAACTCCCCGGCTGGATTTCTTTCAGCCGTCTGGGTTAGTGGTTGTGCAGCCGATGTGGTTGATGGCTGAAAGAAATAATGCCGGGTATTCGGGATCGTAGATCCCGTGTGCACTACCGACTCGTTGTTGCGGGGGTGCGTTCTAGATCCAGTGTGCTGGTGAATGGTTGCCTTGGGGTGCGTTCCAGTGGAGCGCGTGTTCACTTCTGGAAGGCAATTGTATAGAATTGGATAGGGTTTGCGGATCGCGTGCCTCTGTCTCCTCGGCGGCGGGAATAGCGCCATTGGCGCACTGCGCGTCAGCCGGATGTGAGCCATTTCCTTACAGTTAGGTGCCGGGGTTTCGGCGGATCTGACTTCGCGCCGCCGCTTCGGGAACATCGGGAACGGTGGGCGCGTGAACAGAGGCCGGACTTTCGGGAGGGTCCATGCGCGATTTCCCTTCGCGTCTGTAGTACAGGACCCTCCGGGTGTGCTTCACGTGAGGCCTTGCTGGTCACCGCACGCGGTGTTCCAGATCAGGTTCGAAAAAACTGCGTTGGCTCGGTTGTTGTGTGGCTTGAATTGGATGGGGGTTAAGGGCGATACTGTCGCAGAATCTCCGTGAGCCTGTTGCAGTTTTCGGCGCTCGGGCCTTAGCCAGTGAGTCGGACTGTGGGTCGAACCTGTGGGTCGACCTGTGGGTTTGAACTGCAGGTTGAACCGTCGGTCGGACTTGCGAGCGAACTGGCGTGAGCGCCCCGACTTGTCGGTTGTCCTCTGATTGACTGGGCGCCCTGGAATGCCGGGACCGTCTCCGTCGCCTTCGGGTTGGAGATTGCGGAACACACTAACGTAACACGGGTGTTACATTACCGAACCGAAAGCAACGCGGGGCTCGTTGCGTTACCGGATGCCACGAGGCCATTACGCCAAGGGTTAATGCAATGTGTCAATCCCCTGTATTAACAGCAAGCGTCCGCAGGGTAATTCGAAGCACCCGCCCGCTTGGCACTCTTGTCAAGACTCGTGGAAGAGCCGATAATTTTCTTACGAGCGTAGCGAGAATAGAAGGCTGTTACGTTTACTGATACTACCTAACAAATCAGCAGCACCGATATGTACGTTCCCCGCCAGCAAAGAATGCTGGACCAATACCTTCAGGAGATTGGTCAGATTCCCCTTCTGACCCCTGCTGAAGAAGTAGATCTGGCGCGGCGCATCAAGCAGAACGATCAGGAGGCACTCCATCGGCTTACGAGGGCCAACCTGAGGTTCGTTGTTTCAGTCGCCAAAAAGTATCAGGGCCAGGGACTCACCCTCGCGGACCTCATCAATGAGGGCAACTACGGTCTCATCAAGGCGGCTCAGCGCTTCGATGAAACGCGTGGCTTCAAATTTATCTCGTACGCCGTCTGGTGGATCCGGCAAGCGATTCTGCAGGCCCTCGCTGAGCAGAGCCGCGTCGTCCGCCTGCCGCTGAACCGAATCGGAACGATCTCGAAGATCCGCAAGACGAGCGCCAAGCTCGCGCAGATCCACGAGCGTCAGCCCAACATCGAAGAACTCGCGAAGGAACTCGACGTCGACGTCGAGAAGGTCCGCGAAGCGATGCAGCACACCGGCCGCCATCTTTCGATGGACGCGCCGTTCAACGAGGACGATGACAACAGCCTCCTCGATGTGCTGCCGAACGACGAAGACCTTTCGCCGGACGACACGCTGATGGACGAGTCGCTCAAGATTGACATCGAGCGTGCGCTCAGCCTCCTGCATCCGCGCGAAGCGGAAATCACGCGCCTGTACTTCGGGATCGGCCGCGAGCATCCGCTTACGCTCGAGGAAATCGGGCAGCGCTTCGGCTTGACCCGTGAGCGCGTCCGCCAGATAAAGGAAAAGGCGCTCCGCAAGCTCCGACAGAAGCATCGCCGCGAAGAGCTGCAGATGCACATCGGATGACGCAGGATCGGAGATCCTGCGGAATCGAGGAATCGAGGAATCGAGGAAGACAAGAAGATAGGAGGGTCGTCTGCCTCGGTTCGCGTAGCGACAGAATCTGAACGCCCCGACACTTGTTGTCGGGGCGTTTTCTGTTTGGGAGCGTGGAGGACCGAAAGGGTTCGGGGAAAACGAGTCTAAGAATCGGAGAGTCTGTGAGTCTGAGAGTCTGTGAATCTGTGAGTCTAAGAGTCTGAGAATCTGAGAACCTGTGAATCTGAGAGCCAGAGGGTCCGGGAATCAGGGAGAGGGTTGCGACGACAGATACGAACACGAATCCGGCATCTGGCCCACGATGGTCCGACGAAACAGGTTCGGCGTGACCACCAGGGATGATCGAGATTCGTAGACTCCCAGAATCCTGGGTTCGGTACTAGTGAAATCAGAGATTTCGCTAGTACACGAGGTGCCTTGCCGATAGCGCGCTCCGGACGGGATGCAGGAGGATCGGTCGGATCCGAAAACGATCCTGCGGCTGGATCTGGCCGTTCATCACGGCGTCGCGTTCCTCATCGGCCGCGCGAACACGCATCAGCAGGCGTGCATTCAACAGCGCCTCGATCAGCATCGTCCCGTCTCTTTCACTGAGCCGAAGCACGTCGTTGTGCTCCGTCAGCGAAAGCGTCTTGTGGAACAGAAACGCCTCCAGCGAAAACGCCTGCTGCATCGTGTACCGAGACAACGTGTCAAACTTGAGCGCCTCAATCGGCTGGATGTGCACTTCGTCCGTTCCCTCAGGGAAAACGGCCGATCGGATCCAGTAGAACAGCGCAAGCTGGATGTTCTGTCCGGCGACGCGTGCCAGCCGATCGAAGTACGACGATCGCGCGTGCGCCTGCCGCTCCTCATCCGTACGAGAGCGCTTCAGCAGTTGTCGCATCGCGTCCGTTTGCGCCTGCGACAGCTCAAAGTGAATCGGCATCGCACTTCGCTTGTGCCGGGCCATTACAATTTCCTCAAGCGTGTTCCGCGATATCTGCGCAAGCGGACGATGCACAAGGTAGGCCGTTGCCGCTCCGGCGATGGAGGTGAGGTACCGCCATGCGGAATCCGAGATTGCGCATACCCAGAAAACGCAGGCGTCCGTTCGCGACATCATCAGGAGGAGGCGTTCCATCAGATCGGCACCGCCGGCCTTCCGGAGGAACAACATCTCGAAGTCGTCGATCACGCAGGCCTTCCCGCCGTCAGGCTTGAAGGTCGAAAGGATCGCGGACTCGAGCGACTGGATCGTCCGATCCTCTTCGTCGATGCCGAGCCCGAGTGCTTCGGCGATAAGGCCTACGACGGCATGCTCGTCTCCGCGTGCGAGGGGGCGCACGATGCTCGTCTCCGCCGCATCGAGTGCCGACTCCATCGCGATATTCAGAAAGGTCGTTCGGCCCGAACCCACCGGGGTCGACACGACGAACGATCCGGATCGACCGCCCTGCAGCCACCGCTTGTACCGGTCGCGAAGCCAGACAAGATCTTCCGCCCGCCCCTCAAAAAGCGTCGGCTCGACCAGTGGTTCGAACGAAAAGAGGTGCCGATAAACCAGCGGCAGCTCCCTGCGCATTTCGGGCAGCCGGTCAACCTCGTCAAGCGTCGTCTGGAGGTCCTCATCCTTCGCCTCGATTGCGCCCACCGCAGACTGACCAATGCGGATGAGCTTCTTCGCACGCCGCCGAAGCATGATGCCCCAGCTCTTCAGCCGGTTGCCGATTCCGGCAGCGGATTCGCCAAGGGCCGTCGCCAGCGATTGACGCGATCGGTTGAAAGAGGCAACGATGCCCTCCCAGTTGGCGTCGTCGCCATCACCGGTTCGTCCGCGTCGAAGCGCAACGGCCCACTGCTGGTGCACCTCGTCAAGCAACGTCTCAGAGAATGAGGTCCACGGCTGGCCGAGCGTGGGAAGCAGGTCCTTCAAGGACGTAACCGCCCGCTGGTAGCCCTTGACGACAAGTTCGGTGGTTTTGCGGATTCCTTCCTGGACCTCGTCGACATCCTGGTTATCCTCCGCATGTTCGTCGCTGGCCTGCTCGCCGCTCATGATCCGGTCGAGCTCCGCGACGGCCGTGTCGAGGTTGTATTCGACAGCAGTCTTTGTCTTTTCGACCTCGACCCAGAGTTGCTGCAGCGCCCGCCTTAGCGGCTCGGCGCCCGCCTTCAGTTTTCGGGATACCGGCAGGACAGATTCCGAGAGTGCCTCTCGAAGCCTGATTGCTCGTGCGCCTTCGTCCGGATTGACGGTACCTGAATCGGGAAGTCGGTGGATTTGCAAGCTTTCCGGTGCGGATTCGACGAACGACAACACGCCGGGCCAGTGGTGCTCGCCTGGATCCTCGAGGACCGCATCCGCGGAAACGATTCCCGGCAGGTCGTGAAGTGTCCGCGCAAGGAATCGGACGTTGCCGGTACGCAGTCGGTCGAGAACACTCCGGAGTTCAGACAGATCTTCAGCTTCTTCGGCGGCGGTCGCAGCCTGTGCGGCCTTCTCGGCCGACTCGTCGAGCAGTCGCTCGATGCGACCGAACGTTTCGACTACCGGATGAATTGATGCGCGGGCGACCTCGGACAAGATGGACTGCTCGGCCGACAACATCCGCTCGCGAAGCGAAAGCATCGTGTCGCTGAGACGCAGTCGGTCGAGGAATTCCGCGTGCCACTGCTGCCAGTTCGCCGAGGCGCGCCGGTCCGTTGCGCCGGCAAGCGAGTCACCGTAGATGTCGCGCTGCCCCGCCGCAAGGAAAGGGGTGCCGGACTGGCGCAGGTCCTCTCTCATGGAACGTCGCGCACCGTTAGTGAGCTGCGGCGCGGGCGGCGGAAGCACCGGCTGTTCCTCGAGCAACCTGTCGAGTCGCGCGACGAAGCGATCCAGGCTCGAGCGAACCGAATCGATCGCACTGTCCAGGGCTTCACGCGTCTGGTCTTCGTCGGCCGTCTCATGCTCGTCAGGACGAGGCGGCTTCACTTTGTTGATGTCCTGCTGTGCCTCGGAAGCGGCGCGGTTTCGTACAAGCGGGCCAAGCGGTCTGTCAACGGTCAGGAGCGCACTCGACAAATCGACGGACGCGCGCTCGATCTCTGCGAGGTAACGTCCGAGCAGCTGTTGATAATCCTGCTGGAGGGGCAGAAGAAATGAAGGAATCCGATTGAGCGAGTTGAAGAGCCCGAGTCCGCGCACGTCGACGCGTCGG
>JAGQWL010000333.1 GCA_020437385.1 Bacteroidota bacterium | reverse complement strand
TGATCGAACACATCGTGCGTCGCCGGCAGGAGGGCGAACGCGATGTTCTGGCGGCCGCCCGGGAGTTCACCCGGCCGCTGGTGGGTTCATCCGCATCAACCATCATTGTATTCGCACCGCTTGCATTCCTGTCGGGAGTGACGGGTGCATTCTTTCGTGCGCTGTCACTGACGATGGCGGCGGCGCTGGTACTTTCGTTTCTGATTGCGTGGCTCGTCATTCCGATTCTTGCCGACCGTCTGCTCGAGAACGGGATGGAAGAGAAGCCAGACAGGATCACGGCCTGGCTGTTCCGCCACTACGAGAGCTGGATGCACCGGCTCCTCGCGAGGCCGGGGCTCGTTGTTGTCGGCCTACTCGTCCTGTCGGGCGTTGGCTACGTCGCGTTCCATCAGACTGGATCGGGGTTTATGCCGGCTACCGATGAAGGCGGCTTCATCCTCGACTACCTGGCACCACCGGGGACTTCCCTGGAAGAAACCGACCGGCTGCTCGTACAGGTCGAAGATATTCTTCAGCAGTATCCGTGGGTGCAGACGTATTCGCGCCGGACGGGTATTCAGCTCGGCGGTGGGATCACCGAAGCGAACGAGGGCGACTATTTCATTCGGCTGAAGCCGGGTTCGCGTCCTGGAATCGAAACCGTGATGGATGACATCCGATCGCAGATCGAGGCTGAGGTGCCGGGACTCAGTGTCGAGATGGCGCAGCTCATGGAGGATCTGATCGGCGACCTCACAGCGGTGCCGCAACCGATCGAGGTGAAGCTTTTTGCGGATGACAGCGCGGTGCTGGATTCGCTCGCGCCCCTGGTCGCCGAAAAGATCGGCGGGATCACCGGCGTTGTGGATGTGCTCGATGGAATCATGCCCGCCGGCGACGCGCTGGACATCCGCATCGACCGCGTCAAGGCGGCGATGGAGGGGGTGGACCCGAATGCGCTTTCGGCAATGTTATCGGATCAACTCGCCGGCGCGGTCGCTACGGGCGTGCAACGGCCCAACAAGGTCGTACCGGTGCGGGTGTGGATTCCGTTTCGCGAAAGAAGTCGGGTTGCGGATGTGGAAAAACTCCTGCTTCGGGCGCCGGATGGGCACCTCTTTCCGCTTCGTCGGGTTGCCTCGATCGAGCGCGTTACCGGCCAGCCGCAGATCACGCGCGAGGATCTGAAGCAGATGGTACCGATCACGGGTCGGATCAGCGGGCGGGACCTGGGGTCGACGATCCGCGACGTCAAGGCCTTGCTCGACGCACCGGGCGCGCTGCCGAGCGGTGTGTACTATACCCTGGGCGGATTGTACGAACAGCAGCAGGTGGCATTCCGCGGGTTGCTTTACGTCTTTGCGGCAGCGGTCGCGCTGATCTTCGCCTTGCTGCTTTACCTCTACGAAAGTTTTCGGGTGGCGCTGGCCATTCAGCTAACGACGCTTGTCGCGTTCGGCGCCGTGTATCTCGGACTCTGGATTACCGGAACGGAATTGAACGTCACGTCGATGATGGGGCTGACGATGATATTCGGAATGGCGACGGAAGTGTCGATCTTTTACCAATCGGAGGTGCATGATCTGACTTCGATTGCGGACCGGCGTGTGCGATATATTGTTGCGGGAAAGAACCGAATGAGGCCAATCCTGATGACGACGCTTGCCGCGATCCTTGCGTTGCTTCCGCTGGCCCTCGGCATCGGGCAGGGCTCCGGGATGTTGCAGCCGCTTGCGATCGCAATTATCGCCGGACTCGCCGTGCACCTTCCGCTCGTTGTTGTTGCCCTTCCGGCCCTGCTTGTTTTGTTTGGGGTACACCCGGAGGAGGACGCAGCGCCGAACTTGACTCAACCTTGACTCAATCGTGCCGCAATCGTGAAGTGAATCCTGATTGGTGAATCCTGATTGGTGAATCTTAATGGTGAATCTTAATGGTGAATCATGATAGCGATCTAACCCTGCATGTCCCTGAACGTTTGGGAGAGCGCTTCGTTCACGAGAACGAGAAATGTCCGCCATGCGAATCCTGATTGTTGAAGACAACGAGCAGATCGCTGGATTTGTCCGGCAGGGACTGCAAGAGTCCGGCTTCAGCGTCGACGTTGCCGCGACCGGGACGGATGGTTACGCGCTCGCGATGGAGGAGGATTTCGACGCGGCGATCGTGGATGTCATGCTGCCGGGCCTTGACGGACTGGAGCTGATCGAGCGGCTGCGCCAGCGAGGTTGGTCCGTACCGGTTCTGATCCTGAGTGCCCGGCGGACCGTGGATGACCGGGTGCGGGGACTGCAATCGGGAGGTGACGACTACCTCACGAAGCCGTTTGCATTTGCCGAACTGCTTGCTCGGGTGCAGGCGCTCATCAGACGCGCGAGTGGTAGCACCGAGCCCACAAGTCTGACTGCTGGTCCGATCCGCCTCGATCTCCTGACCAGAGAGGTGACGCGCGCGGGAAAGCTTGTCGGGCTTCAGCCGCGCGAGTTCAACCTGCTCGAGTATCTGATGCGCAACCCGGGACGCGTGGTTACGAAGAGTATGATCCTGTCGCATGTTTGGGACTTCGACTTCGATCCGCAAACAAATGTTGTTGATGTGCTGATACACCGCTTGCGTCGCAAGATTGATCACAACTTCGAACCGCAGATGATCCAGACTGTAAGGGGGGTGGGCTATGTCCTCCGCGTCCCGTAGTCGGCTTGCCGGCGGCCTCGGTTTTCGGCTGACCGCGGGTTATGGTGTACTCCTGACCGCGAGTCTGCTGTGTCTGCATCTTCTTGCGTCGTGGCAGCTCGGTCGTGTACTCGAGTCGCGGGACAGGGATGCGATTCGCGATGAGATGGCGGAGTTGCTGCGTGAATACGAAGACGACGGACTTCGGGCAATCGTCGAGGAATCAGACGAAAGCGCGGGCAACGTCTCCGAGCGTCCATACTTCGTTCAGATCCTCAATGGGGATGGTGCGGTTTTGTATTCGCGGCTGCCCTTGACGCCCGCGAATCCGGCGCAGGGACTCGGTAATTCAGAAGTTGATGGAGATGGTGGATGGTCGGTTGTCACGCTTCGGGAGGGGATGGAGGTTGAGCTGCTTACTCGCCGATTGTCGCCGGATCGACTCATCCAGGTGGGTGCAAGTACGGACGAGCGCCGCGCGGTCCAGGCATCGTTCTCACGTTCGTTGACCATTGTATCGTTTGTTGTTTTGGTGGCGGCGCTGCTGCTCGGCGTGTTAGCGACGCGGCGGCTCTTGGCGCCGCTGCGTGAGCTTGCCGGTGTAACGAAGGATATTGCGGCCACGGCGGAGGTGGGACGGCGGCTTGCCGTTCGGGGAGGCGGTGACGAGCTTGATGTGCTTGCCGGACAGTTCAATACGATGCTCGACCGAATCGAGACACTGCTGAACGGGATGCGCGGCACGGTCGACAATGTGGCGCACGACCTCCGGACCCCGTTGACGCGCATTCGCGGTCGTGCGGAGCTTGCGCTTAATGCCATCGCGGATGGGGGATCGCGCGATCAGGCGGACGAGGTTCTCGCGGAAACGATCGAGGATTCAGATCAGATTCTAAGCATACTGAATGCGATCATGGACGAGGCGGAGGCGGACGCAGGGACGCTTGTATTAACGATTGAGCGGGTTTCGCTCGGTGATCTCGCCTCGGAGGTCGCTGAGTTGTACGAGTATGTGGCGGAGGAGAAGGGCGTCCGAATCGACCTTCGGCTTTCGAGTGATGTGTTCATCAACGCGGATCGCAGTCGGCTGCGGCAGGCGTTGGCGAACCTTGTCGACAACGCCGTGAAGTACAGTGGGGAGGAGGGCAGTGTGGTGATCGAGGTTTTCGAGGATGGGGGATTCGGAACGTTTCGCATCCGCGATTCGGGACCCGGTATTGCGTCGCACGATCTGCCGCGGATCTGGGATCGGCTCTACAGGGGAGACCCGAGTCGGTCAACGCGGGGTCTGGGTCTCGGTTTGAGCCTCGTGAAGGCGATTGTGACAGCGCACGAGGGGACGGTGGAGGTGAGCAGTCTGGAGGGAGCGGGGGCCGTGTTTGTGGTGAGGCTGCGGCTCGCTTCGATCGCGAAGTGAGAAGTTATTGGGAAGTTGTCAGAGGTCAGTTGTCAGTTGTCAGAGGTCAGTTGTCAGATTGGCGAGCCGAGCGAACCGCCGCGCCATCCTGCGAGGACGTCAGCGCAAATACTCGTAACCAATGAAACCGAAACTCAACCGCGAATGGCATCGTGCGAACCGCATGCCGAAGAATCCGTCGATGGATCAGCGAATCGCGTGGCACCTCGAGCACGCAAAAAACTGCGGATGCCGGTCGATGCCTGAGTCCGTTGTTAATGCCATCGCAGATCGAAACAAGAAAACAGACACATGAAAGATCTTGATCTGAAAGAAGCGGTGCAGGTCTTGCGTGCCACTCCGGGTACGCTCGCCGTCCTGCTCGACGGCGCGCCCGAGTCCTGGCTCAGCGAAAACGAAGGAGGCGATTCGTGGAGTTCATTTGATATCGTTGGACATCTGGTTCACGGCGAAAAGACCGACTGGATTACTCGGGCGCGCACCATACTTGAGCACGGAGAGTCCAGGACGTTCGAGCCGTTTGATCGCTTCGCGCAGTTCCGGGATTCGGCGGGCAGGAACGTGGACGATCTGCTGGACGAGTTCGGCAAGCTGCGTGCAGAAAACGTCGCCGAACTGGAAGCATGGAGCCTTACCGAAGCAGATCTCGATCGTACCGGAACACATCCCGCGTTGGGAACGGTTACACTCCGTCAGCTTATCGCTACCTGGGTTGTTCATGACCTTGGCCACATCCGACAAATTGCACGTGTACTCGCGAAGCAGTACGCCGGTGAGGTGGGACCGTGGGAGCAGTACCTGCGCGTGGTGTCGGAGTAGTGGTGGGAATGGCGCTCGCTTCGCTCGCGAAGTGAGCAGCTATCGGGAAGTTGTCAGCGGTCAGTTGTCAGTTGTCAGTCGGGGTGGCGCCGTCGGTCGGAGATTCTGAGATTCTCAGATCCCTGGACTCCCAGATTCTAGACCTCCTAGCTTCCTTTTCACCCCTCATCCGAAGGAATGAACGAATGAAAGAATGAATGAAAGAATGAAGGAGCCTCGTCCGTTAGCGATCTGACAAGTGACAACTGACCTCTGACAACTTCGTCTGGGATCTTACTTTCCTACTTTCCTACTTTCCCACTTTCTTACGCTCCTACTTTCCTCCCAGGCCACGATTCAACGATCCCACGATCCAGCCAGACAAAACGGACCTTGCGGTCCCGCGGCGCCGGCGCGTGTGTCAAAATGCAAACCCGAGTCCCGCCGTCACCGTCGCGCCTTCGGTCGAGAATCCGGCTCCTCCCTGCAGTAACACGTAATCGAAGAGATCAAACCACACGCCCGCGCCATAACCCTGGTGGTACCCGCGAACAAGCGACTGCGACACGTTCCTGCTATCGTCTGCTTCGGTCCACACGCGGCCGTTGTCAAGAAACAGAAACAGACCGGCCCGACCTACCGCAAGGTTTGTTCGGAAGCGAACCAGCTCCGCTCTGATTTCAATATTCTGATAAACGGCGGTCCGCCCGGCGAACCGCGAACTGCGGTAGCCGCGCAGATGGTTCGAGTCCCCAAGCGTATTCGCACGGTAGAACGGAAAGGCGCCGATGGTGCTTTCCGCGCCGAGATTCAGCGCGACCGTTATCTGCGGCGACACGGATGGCGACACATACAGCGAGGCGCCCATGCCCAGGCGCGCGTGCGTGTCGGAAAGATGGCGAAGGCCTATATCGAGTACCCCCGATGCGCGCCATCTATAACCGTGCAGCGGATTGTGCGGTCGGTCCACCGCCTCAATCGTGATACGCGACCCCACCCCTCCGAACCACTGTGCGGCAAACACATCGCCTGAAACTCCGGGCTGCTGCGCGAGGAATCGATCCGGTTCGTTCCGCACGTTGATGTATTCCAACTGCGGTCCGACACGAACCTCAGCTCCGTTGAAAGTTTCGAGCAACAGGTTCGTTGATACGTCCATCCGCGCGTAGCGCGCTTGATAATACCTGCCTTCGGCCGTCGGCGGTGCCGTTTCATTCCCCAGTCCGTAGAAGTTCAGCGTATTCTGTCTGCTTCGGAAGCTCGAAAGAATCTCGAGATCCCATCGGCCGATCACGTCGGTTAGGTGGCCGTCGTATCGCAACGCGAGCCCACCGGTGTACGTGGATGCTGTAGCAGTCAGATCGTGTTGTGCGGCGAACGGGCTTTTTCGAAACGCCTGCCTTGTCAGGCGTGCGCCGCCGGTGAGGACGAGCCCGTCCGTTTCATTGTAGCCGATGTTCGCAAGCGGCAGGTTGCGGCCAAAGTGATACTCAGCCGGGTCGTATCGGTTAACAAGCGGATCGACATCATCGAGACGGACGCGGGCGCCGGGGCCGAGGTCGACGCGACTTCCGGTGTTCGAATCGTAGACTTTCACATCGTCGGACGAACCGTCAGCACCCGCCTTGTCGACGAACACATCATTCCCTTCGCCGCCGACGACTATCACGTCGATGCCGGACGCCTCGCCGTCGAATTCGAAGTGGTCGTTGCCGCCTAGCCCGAAAAGTCGCAGCTGTTTGGTCTCGACCGGCAGAAACAGACGTCTGTAGAACACCTTTCGGCGCTCGCCTTCCTTGTTCGCGTTGTAGACGGTCACTTCCGTCGTGCCATCAGCGCGACGAAGGATTTCGAAGACCTCGTGGTCGTCGCTTCCCACGACATCCACCACCTTCGCGAGAATCTCGTACACGGCCTCCGCCACGGCGCTGAGCTGGTCACGTCGATTCTGCAGTATCTCGATTGTGTTGGCACCGTCCTTCTCAAACACTGGAGAGGGCCACGACCCCACGGCCTCCCTGATGACCTCATCGCTCAACGCCGTCTCGAGGCTGTCCGCAATCTCGACAAAGTCGGTCCGCGTCAGCTCGTTGAGAAACCGCCTGCTGAGGGGCAGTCCATTGATCAGCAGTCCTTTGATGTATCCGTAGTCACTTCGGAAGTCCTGATATTTCGGGAAGAAAAAACGTCGTTTCAGGATCGACGGAAACAGCCCGTCGATGTGAAAGAATGCCCAGTCCCGGTCGCGTGGTATCGGGCGATAGATCTTGCCGTCGGTTCGCGCCTCGCCCTCCAGTTGCGGATGCAGCTCGTAGGGTTCGAACGACGCCCAGCGCCACTGATCCGCGTGGCGGTCCCAGTCACTGATCCACATGTCGAACAATCGACTGCGTGCGAAGAAGCGCTGATCGACACGATGGTCGTTGTCGTCCTCGACCTTCTCGTACATGGTTGCGGTGCTTTCGACATCTTCGGATGATCCTGAAGTGGGCCAGCTCGTCATGTCGTCGTCCGGACGCTCCTCCAGCAACATCAGCCGACCTGCAAAAACATCTTCGTAGGCGCCCAGCCGGCTGTCGTGCGGTACGTAAACGAGCTCCGGGTTTGTGTGATAGATCCCGGCAGCATCCGCAAGCGGCGGAATGATGAACGCGCCAAATGGGTGCAGTGAAGCGAGCTGGTCCTCGACGACATCGGCCGCGAGCGTGCCGCGCAGCTCGTCCGGAAGGCTGCGATTAACCTCCTTGTCGATCGACCGCAGCACGTATTGTAGCCCGTCTTCGTTCTCGAGACGCAGTGAAACGGTTTGCTGG
>JAGQWL010000332.1 GCA_020437385.1 Bacteroidota bacterium | reverse complement strand
GAGAAGCGGACGTTCTGCAGCGCGAGGTAGTCGCGGATGTCCTTGAAGAAGCCGGTGACATCGATTGCCAGCGATCCGCCGATCTGCTGCTGCAGGCCCATTTCATACTGTACCGAGCGCTCCGGTCGAATATTGGCATTCCCGTACGTCGGTACCGAGTTGACGGGAAACTCGAACTCGGAGTTCACATAGATATTCCGTAGCGGCGGCATCTGTGCGAAGTGCCCGTACGAAAAGTGGATGATTCCCTGTTCAGTAATCGGGAACGAAACTCCCAGGCGGGGGAGCAGGATGTTCTTGGGTGTGGCCTCCTTCGTTTCGCCCATTGGGTCCAGAAGGGACGCGATGTACTGGCCGTTCGGGTCAAACCGTTCGTAACGAAGTCCGGCGTTTACAATGAAGTTGTCGAATTCGAGTTTATCCTGTGCGTAGGCGCTGATTTCGTTCACCTGCTGCTTTTCGCAGGGTACGTCATTAATTCCGGGCAGCGAGAGGAACTCCTTGCAGCCATACTTATCGTGGGTCGCACTGCCGGAACTCAGTGGAAGAACGGTCGGCTGGCGGAAGGTATCGCCGTCGTAGAGGATGGTGAACGTCTCCCGATCGAGTGTGTGATGGATGAACTCAACGCCTGCCTTCACCTCATGTACGATTCCGAATTGCCGCGTGACGTCCAGCTTTGCTCGGGCAGACGTAGCGCTTTCGTAGGCGTGTCCTTTCTGGTTTCCGCCGAACAGAAAATTTGATCCTGGGTAGCCGACGATGGCGCCCGTCGACACGTAGCGTCGGTCGTACGGATTTTCGTACAGGTAGCTTGAGAAGTTGCTGATCGCGTAGGAGACCTTCGCCGTGTAGAACGTGCGGTCGTTAAGCGTATGCGTGAAGTGGAGACTGTGGTTGATCGAATTGTCTCTGACTTTGGCCACACCGTCCGGATTGAAGCGGTAGGCAAAGTTGAACGGGCGACGTTCGCCGCCGTCCAGGATCAGCGAGTACTCGAGCTTCGTCCCGGAAAACGGCCGGATCGAAAGCTTGCCGATCATGTTGTAGCTCGAGCGATCGTTCATCGAGACGAGCTCACCCGGTTCGCCGGACGCTTCCTGCCACGGAACGCCGTTCATTTCGTAATACCACGGATCCGAGTTGAAGTTGGCCGAGTCTGACGGACTGTGTTCGCGACGACCATAGATGTAGCCGTTGTCCATGTCGCGGCGCCCCGAGAAGAAGAAGCGCATTTTCTTGAAGAAGGGTATTGGCCCGGAAAGCGATCCGATGGCGGTGTAGTCGTTGAGGCTGACGGTCGAGGGAGTGAAGAAGAGATCGGAGTGCGAAGTGAATGTGTCGCCGCCGTACACGGAGACAGATCCTTCCAGCTTGTCGCCGCCTTCTTTCGTAACAAGATTGACGATACCCGACATAGCCCGTCCGTATTCGGCGTTGAATGCACCGGAGATAAACGTCAGTTCCTGGATGGCGTCGGAGGCAACGCTCGTTGCGAGTCCATTGGTGTCGAAGGGATTCGCAACGGACAAACCATCGACGAGATAGGAGACCTCATTCGAGCGTCCACCGCGAACGTGGAGTTCGCCGCTCGGACCCGAGTTGACGCCGGCCTGAGTTGCCAGAACGCCGAAAAAGCTCTCCACCGGAAGCGCATCGATTTCTTCTGCAACGACAGTCTGCTTGGACGCGGTAAGGTCCTTTTGAACCAGCGGTCGTTCTGCCTGAACAACGATCTCCTGCCCTTGGAGGACGGACTCATTCAATCGTAAATCATATCGGGTCGTCTGGCCGGTCGATACCTTGACGTTCTCGATAAGCTTCGTTTCGAACCCGATATAGGAAAAGCGCAGTACGTAGGTACCGGGACGGACGTTGACGATGATGTAGTTGCCATCGACGTCGGTCACCGTTCCCTGTGTCGTTCCATCGATGACGACGTTGACGCCGATGAGCGGTTCACCGGTTCCACCTTCCGTCACGCGGCCGGCGATCTTTCCCTGGCCAAGTGCGATACTGACCGTAAGGAGGATCAGAGCGAGGAAACTAAATGAGAACTTGAATGGGTTCGCCATGTCAGGTGTGTTTGGCTTTCTAAGGACGACTGCGCTCCCGGGGGCAGGGCGGATTTGAGCGCCGGATTCGTTACTGAAAGTTAACCGTTTTTCGCGACTAAGTCATTGGACTAATCAGCGCACCAGCCGCGTGTGTGACGGGTGAAACGCGTTTCGCTCAGGCCGGTCTCCAGCCGTATTTACAGCCACAAAAAGGGGGAAGGACGCGTCGCATCCTTCCCCCGGAGATTGCAGCTTTGCTTGCCCGAAGGCTATTTCACGAGGACCATGGATTTGGTCTGTCGGAAGTTGCCATGCTCCAGCGCGTAGAGATACGTGCCCGAGGCAACGCGCGCTCCATTGGCGGCCGTTCCGTCCCATGTCACGCTGTGAAGACCCTTCTGCCGCACTTCATGGTCAACAAGCGTCCGAACGAGTCGACCCGATACGTCGTAGACCTTGAGCGATACAGCGCGGTCTGCGGGGAGTTCAAACTGGATGTTTGTCTCGTTGGTGAACGGGTTGGGATAGTTAGCGTAAAGCTTGTAGTCCGACGGCAGGATAATGGTCTCGTCCTCAATCGCCACGGTGACGCCATCCATAGAGATGACGCGCACGAATGCGCGAATCGGGGCTTCGACGGTCTCGCGAATGGTCTGATCGAACCTGGACGAATCCGCGTTCCAGACTTCGTCGATCACGAACAAAGAGTCATCGACGCCCTGGAATGAGAGCGCAATCTCCATGTGACCGTCTCCATCCGCATCACCCATGTTGACGACGCCGGACGGGAAAATGCCGTCTCCATCGTTGATCGATGTGCCACCCTGCTTAGACTGCGAACCAAGAAAGTAGTGAGTCATCGTTCCGAGAGAATCGCGGAACACCGTGTGGAAACCACTGGTGTCTGCGTCACTTCCGGTGTCGATCGAGATGTAGTCGTAGCTCGATGCGTCCGTGACAGGCCCCCCCTTGTATTCCGCAAGCTGGATGTACTGAGAGTGCTGCCCAGCGTTGTATTTGGGAGCCGTGAAGCCCGGACCGCCTGCAATTAATTCGGGATTGCCGTCGCCATCGAGGTCTCCGACGGTTACGCCACCTGGTCCATTAATTGGAATCGCATCATAGAAGATGTTGTTCGGGCCAACCGTAAAGATGTCGTCTGTCGCACCATAGTCGAGAACCGTCAAAGAACCTGTGAACAGGTTTGAATGGAATATCTCGTCGTTGCCGTCGCCATCCATGTCGTAGGCAACCGCGCCGAACAGCGCAACTTCGTCAGAGGGTGCCGCGTGATAGAAGCCGACGCCGCCAGTCGTGTCCGCAAAAGCGTAGGTGTCCGCGCCGGTTACCTTTCCGTTGAAGAAGTTTAGATTATTCCAGGTGTGGTATCCGAGGTCCACCTGACTGTCTCCGTCGAGGTCTGCGGGTACGATATTGTAGGGACTGCCACCGCCGTAGCCGTCAACGCGCGGCGCAACTCGGCTTTCGATGTTCCATACTTCGAAGCCCGATCCGGCGCCCTCCGGTTCAAAAGTTCCGTCAACCGACAGAACGTACATGATATCGACCGCACTGGCGCCGTCAGCGGGTAAGAGGACTTCTTGTGTGCCGTCACCATCAACGTCCATGACATGGATGTTCTGCGAGTTACCGCCACCGGAGATACCGTCGAGCGTCTGGTAGTCTCCGATAGAGGCAGGATAGGTGCCGTAGTTGTCTGAACCCACTACGCCGTCGTGTTCCCAGACGTACACGCCGTGCGTCAGCGTCGCGTCCGTACCCGAGTATCCGTTCCCCATGACTGTGATGATCTCCCAGTTGCCGTCGCCGTCGAGGTCGCCGGCAGTCGCGAAGCGAGCATTGCTGCTGCTGGAGGATGAGTCCAGGAACGCCGTCGCGTAGACCATTTCCCACGTGTTCAGACCGGTGTTCTCAATCACAAAGACTCTACCGCCCGCTGCGTCGTGCTGCGCGAGAAGCATTTCAGGGTGGCCGTCTTTGTCCAGGTCCCAGGGACCGGAAAGCCCACGAGCACCATTCTGCTCATAGACAGGAAACGGATCAGTCAGTTCGCCGGTTCGTTCTGGATTAAAGATGTATTCAGTGCTCTGGGCATTAGCGAGGCCTGCAGTCGCGATTGCAAGCACGGCCCACACTGTAACTGTTCGCATGGTGTTGCTCGGCTTATTAACAAAGTGTTGTCGGTGGTAAGCTGTTATTATAGGGTTATGACACGTAGCATTCAATTGCAATCAGGGACCGAGCGCAGCTCGCCATTCATCCAAAGTGATGAGCAATTCGCCGCAATGCTATCATCCGATGTCTTCGGTGTTTCTATACGTGAACAAGAGCTTTCGCTTCCGCAAGTGCCGGGTACCTACGAACGGGTCGAGCCTCCAACGCGAAAGAAAGAGATGAGACCGGTCCGTACTTTTCCACTCACTCGTGAGAAGCAATCGTTCTTCGTATTCAGGCGCACGTCTTGATCCTCCACTTCGTCTTGGCCCAATTCAAAACCAAAGCTAGACCCGCTGATCATACTGGTCGACGTGGGTCTTACCGGTTTCCTTTGCTTCTCGCGACGCTGATCCTTGCCGGTTGCTCCGGCACTCGTGACGTGCGGCGTCCAGAATCCGTACCGGACCGAATTGCGCGTTTCGTCGAGGATGGCGGCCTAACCCGAGTTGGCCTTTCGCGCTTCACGGCAATCGATTCGACGCGTCTGACGCCTACAGAGATTGCTGTCTATCTCAACGACTCCGGCGGCGACGCGCCGATCCGCGAGGAGACCGTGACGATGGCTTATGCGGCATTGACCTCGGTTGCTGCCGTCGGGGATCTGCCTTTGCGCATCTATTGCCGGGGGACTGAGCTAGGCAACCTGATTCCAAATCTGGAACGAACAAGCGGAATCGACGCGTCGCGAATCCCGTTGAATTCAACACGACGCCGGGATAGTCAACCCGTGGCACCGTTCGCCCGAGACAAGCAATACCTCGTTCGCAATCTCGATCAACCCTGGATCTCCGATCGCCTTCTTGGTGGCCGGCACATCGCAATGTGGCCGAGCCATGGCTGGTACTACGAGCCATCACTCGACCGCTGGGAGTGGCAGCGAGCACGCCTGTTCCAGGCGGTGGAGGACAAGCTGCCGCTCGCGTTCTCCCTCCAGTACCTTGTTCCAATGCTCGAGAATGCCGGTGCATCAGTGCTGCTGCCGCGAGAGCGCGACTGGCAGATCCGCGAAGTTGTTGTCGACAATGATTCTATTGCGGATTCTGCCGATTCGCCCTCGAACTCGCAATACGCCGAGATCGCCTACAATGCGCCCTTTGAGTCGGCCAGTCCGGGATTCAGAGACCCGGGCGCCGCGCTGGTAGACGGCACAAATCCGTTCCGCCAAGGGACCTTTCGCATCCTGCCTCCGGCAGACTCGGCGGCCGCGTCCGTTCTCTGGGTCCCCGACATTCCGGAGGCGGGCGAATACGGCGTGTATGTCAGCTATGCGGCTGCTGAATCTACTGGCCATCAATGTGTTGCAGATGCTCGTTACAGTGTTACACACGCCGGCGGCACGTCTCATTTCAGCGTGAATCAGTGCATGGCGTTTGCGACGTGGGTGTACCTCGGGCGCTTCAAGTTTGAGTCGGGCAGGACCGCGAATGCCGGTTCTGTCGCGCTGACGAACGACAACGCGACCGGCAACGCTCGCGTTACCGCCGACGCGGTTCGCTTCGGCGGCGGGATGGGTTCTGTTGTGCGCGGCGATGGCGTTAGCGGCAAGCCGCGCTATCTGGAGGGCGCACGTTATTATCTGCAATACGCGGGGATGCCCGACTCACTCGTGTACAGTGTGTGGGAAAATGGCGACTATGTCGACGACTATCGCTCGCGTG
>JAGQWL010000043.1 GCA_020437385.1 Bacteroidota bacterium | reverse complement strand
GCCATTCCAGTCGCGACGGGCGAATCTCCCGCATGCAGTTCCGACATACGTTCTGCTTCGGACGCGGCGTCCTTCTTGCATCCGGCGGCGGATAGAATCAGCAGTGAGAGTAGTAGGAGCAGGGGAAACGGGGATTTCATCTTGTTGGGGCTGATAATTCTTGTTGGGGTGATACTTCTTGTACGGGTGCTCATTCGAACGACTCGGGGTACCGGCAGGAAATCCCTCCTGAGGACGGTTTGGACGCGTCGGCAATGAACGAAATGCCGTTGAGCGCGTAGCCGCAGTGGTCCAATTAGACGATTAGGCGGCCTCTTTCCGGTGCAGGACAACATGTTGCGGCTTATCTAGTCGATAATAGAATGGAGGGTTCACCAAAGCAAACAAGCACCGCCCGAATTTGCCTAAACTACACACAGTTGATGCGATGTGGATACAAGTGCGCCACTTGTATCTATCGTTCCAACTTGGAGGTCAACTACCCGACTTGAAGGTCAACTACATTGCAGACTGAACACGCACCTGTCGCGCTTATTGGATCCGGGGCCGTTGCCACGTCGCTCGGCCATGCACTCCGCCACGCCGGATACCCTGTGGGGGCCGTTATCAGCGCGTCCTTCAACTCAGCCCGTGAGCTCGCAATTCGGCTGGAGGCGCGTGTGGCGTCCGCGGCCTTTTCCGACCTGCCTGCCGGACTAAAAGCCGTATTTGTCTGCGTGCCCGATTCGGCAATAGCCGAGGTCGATCGTGCGCTGGCGTCACGTGATCTTGATTGGCCAGGTTGTCTCGTCGCGCATACTTCGGGCGCCGTGGCCGCCTCGGCGCTGTCCGCAGTCAAGAGCAAGGGAGCAGAGACATTGTCGTTTCATCCCATCCAGTCCTTTCCATCCAACGGAGGCTCCTCATTCTCCGTCAAGCCATTGAAGGGCGTCTACATCGGGCTCGAAGGCGAGGATCGGGCGATCGAAGCAGGCGCAGCGTTCGCCAACGCGATCGACTCCATCCCCGTTCGGATTCCGACCGATCTGAAACATCGCTATCACCTCGCCGCAGCCGTCGCCTCCAACCTGCTTGTAGCGGTGGTGGCCATGGCAAATGAGATCCTTGCGCCGGATGAAAATCGATTGGACGCCGGAGCCGAGATGTTTCTTCCGCTAATCGAGGGAACGATCGAAAACCTGAAGACGAAATCGCCGGAGCGCGCCCTGACCGGTCCGATCGTACGAGGCGACGTCCGGACCGTGTCGAAGCACCTGGAGGTGTTGCATTCGGAGCTTCCGCATCTCCTGCCCGCGTACACATCGCTTTCGGCCGAGGCCGTTCGTGCCGCGGTCAGAGGGGGGCACATCAGCAGCGAGATCGCGGGCGATATCCTCGATGTTCTGTTGTACGCCATTGCTGACGCGAAGCAGTGAACCAAATCCCGTTTTCTTCGTTGGTCACGCTCTGTTAAACCACGTCTCGCTCATGAGTGTGCAATCTGGTGTCGGCGCCCGGCCGCGTTCATTGTTGCTGTTGTTGTTCGTCGCTGCGCCCTTTGCTGCGACCTTCGCTAACGCCCAATCGGAATCGGCGCCGAAGACTGCTGCTGATCAGTACTTCGAGATTCAGACGCGGCTTGGCTCGATGGTCATCCGACTCTCGAACAAGACTCCGCTGCATCGCGACAACTTCCGGAAACTCGTCTCCGAAAAGTTCTACGACGGTACGACATTCCATCGCGTGATCGATGGTTTCATGATTCAGGGTGGCGACAATTTTTCGAAGGACGACGACCCGACAAACGATGGCTACGGCGGGCCGCCCTACACGATTCCTGCGGAGATCGACTCGACGTTGCTGCACACGTATGGTGCAGTCGCTGCGGCCAGAAACGGCGACGACGTAAATCCGAAGCGCGCTTCAAGTGGCAGCCAGTTCTACATCGTCCGCGGGCAGCAAATCCCGCCGCAGATGCTCGACCAGGTGCAGGCTCAGATTGCGCGAACCCACCCTGGTTTTGTTTACCCGGACTCCATCCGACAGGTCTACATGACCAAGGGCGGCTACCCGCCGCTGGATATGTCCTATACGGTGTTCGGCGAAGTGGTCGAAGGTTTTGCGGTTCTCGATTCCATCGCGGCAGTACAGACTCCGCGGAAGCTGGGATCGAGAGGCCCGCTCATGGACCGTCCGCTCGAACCTGTGGTAATGACTGTCAGGGAACTCGTAGATTACACGCCGCCCACCCCACCAGTACAGGAAGCGCCCGCCGAACAGTAAGGCCTTTCGTTTCGCAGGAACAATGACAGAACGCAGCATCTCGGAACAGGAAGCACGGCGACGCGAAGAGCTCGCGGAACTGGAGTCGCTTGGCCACAATCCGTACCCGTACGAATTCGAGGTCACGGCAACGGCGGAGACCGTCCTCGAGATGTTCGACGACGGCGTTAACCAGCCGGGCGAAGACGGCACCGCACCCGAACTCATGCGTGTTTCGATGGCAGGTCGCATCATGGCCAAGCGGATCATGGGTAAGGCCGCCTTCTTCCACTTTCAGGACCACACCGGCCGGCTGCAGGCGTATGTCAAGCGGGACGATCTGCCCGAGGGGTACTACAACTCCGTGTTCAAGAAGCTGCTCGACATCGGCGACCTTGTAGGCGTCGAGGGATTTGTGTTTCGGACCAAGATGGGCGAAGTGTCGATCCACGTCGAGCGACTCGAACTGCTGTCCAAAGCGCTGCGCCCGCTTCCGGTTTTGAAGGAGCTGGACGGCAAGGTCTACAACGAGGTATCGGATAAGGAATTCCGGTATCGACAACGCTACGTCGACCTTGCGATCCACCCCGACGTGCGGGACGTCTTTCGGAAGCGAGCGCGCATGATTGCCACGATTCGGTCCTTCCTCGACAACCGCGGATACGTGGAAGTCGAAACGCCGGTACTCCAGCCGCTCTACGGTGGTGCGGCTGCGAGGCCGTTCACGACGCACCACAACGCCCTCGACATGAAGCTCTATCTGCGAATCGCGGACGAGCTGTATCTGAAACGGCTTATCGTCGGTGGGTTCGATGGTGTCTACGAGATTTCGAAAGACTTCCGGAATGAGGGATTGTCTCGATTCCACAATCCGGAGTTCACGATGCTGGAACTGTATGTCGCGTGGAAGGACTACAACTGGATGATGAATCTGGTGGAGGAGATGGTCGAGGCGGTCGCGATTGCCGTACACGGATCGACCGACGTCGTGATCGGGGAGAACCGCATTTCGTTCAAGCGGCCGTGGAAACGAATCCCGATGTTCGACGCGATCGAAGAACAAACGGGAGAGCAACTGTTCGGTCTTGATCGAGACGAGCTCGCCGCCGCGGCGAAGAGACTGGGCGTCGAAGTCGACAAGACGATGGGGGCCGGCAAGATCATCGACGAAATCTTCGGCGAACACGTCGAGCCAACACTCATCCAGCCCACCTTCATAACAGATTACCCGGTCGAACTGAGTCCGCTCGCCAAGCGACATCGCTCGAAGCCGGGTCTCGTCGAGAGGTTCGAGGCGATCTGCAACGGCAAGGAGATCTGCAACGCGTTCTCCGAGCTCAACGACCCGCGAGACCAGCGCGCCCGTTTCGAGGAGCAGGTGAGGCTTGGCGATGCCGGAGACGACGAAGCAATGCCGATCGACGAGGACTACATCCGCGCGCTCGAATACGGGATGCCGCCGACCGCCGGTCTCGGGGTTGGCATTGATCGGCTCGCCATGCTCTTTACGGGCCAGCCCTCTATCCGCGACGTGATTCTGTTTCCACTGATGCGCCCGGAAGAAGGCGTTGCGGAGGACGAGGAGTCGGCTTGACAGACACGGGGCGGTCCGAGCAGGGTGCAGCTGGCGGCAGCAACAACTCCGGCCCTGTCCAACGGGAGATGGGCTACCTGGAGCTCATCCGGACCGAACACAATTTTCGGCGACTCTGGTTTGGCAACCTCGTCTCGCTGTTCGGTGACTGGTTCAACCTCATCGCACTGCTGAGCGTCGTCACCCGCTATTCGGGCTCGCCGCTGGCCCTGTCACTCGTTTTCGTCGCGAAGTTCCTTCCGGCCGCGATCGTGTCGCCCTTCGCCGGATACCTCGTCGATCGGTTCAACCGCAGGCGACTGATGATTGTGTGTGATGTGCTCCGCGCGATCGTTGTGCTCGGACTCCTGTGGGTCGACAGTCGAACGGACGTGGCACTCGCGCTCGTGTTGACGGCAGCCCAGGTCGGCATCTCGAGCGTGTTTCAGCCCGCGCAGCGGTCGGCAATTCCAAACATCGTCAGTCGGGAGAATCTGCTTGCCGCTAATGCGCTCATGGCCGTCAGCTGGTCGATCATGCTCGCCTTCGGGGCGGCCATCGGCGGTTTCGCGACCCACCTGTTCGGGCCGGATGCTGCCTTTGTACTCGACAGTGCCACCTATCTGGTGTCGGCGGTTTTTATTCTGCGTACGTCGATCCCGCAGGAGACGAACCTCGGCGGCGGCAAGGGGACAACACTCGCCGCCATTCGAGACGGGTGGATCCGAATGCGCGAACGCCCGATTGTCGGCCGACTTGCGTTGGCGAAGGCGGCAGGTGCCGTGGGGGTCGGCGGACTCGTCTTTCTGCTTGCACTTGTCGGTCAACTCGCGATGCCGTCGCGTCCCGAGATAGGCGTCGGGCTACTGTTTGCGGCGAGGGGTATCGGGACAGGAATCGGACCGATCGTCGCACGTCGGCTTTTCGCGGACCAGTCGCAGTGGCCCCGGCTGATAGGTGTGCTGATGTGCATTACCGGAGCACTGTATTTCCTCGTTGGGCTTGGTCCGGCGATTCTCATCATGGCCGCATTCGTCACGGCCGCTCACGCGGCAAGCGGCGCGACGTGGGTGCTCAGCACGGTGCTCCTGCAACAGAAGACGGTAGATGCCTACCGCGGACGCGTGTTCGCGACTGAATGGCTGTTTGTGATGCTCGTCGACTCGATCTCAATATTCGTCGCCGGGCTGTTGCTGGAGTACGTGATTCGTGACGTGTACCCCGTCGTCCTGATCTATGCGGCCGTCCAGGTAGTGGCGGGAACACTGTGGATGCTTGTTCCATTTCCTCCGGATAACGACAAACCGGCCGATCATGAGTGAAAAGACAAAAGAGTGTCCTGGCTGTGCCCTTGAAGTGCCGTCCGATTCAGAGATCTGCCCCTATTGCGGCTATGAGTTTCCGTCGAACAGCCGCTGGCTGCCGTTTGTCGCGGTCGGCATGATCGCATTGATGCTGCTCTGGTTCGTTGGATGCTGAAATCGGCCTCTATTGGTCCGTTTCAGCCGATCCGATTGCAGCCGATCCCTACGATGTGCCCCATAGTCATCGTCGGCCGCGTCGAATGGACCAAACAAACTTCGAATCGCACCTCAATCTACTCCCGGTTTCGGTAGCGCTCCTGGATGCCCACAACCGTGTGGTTCGGGCAAACCGCACCCTGGAGAAGACACTGGGTGTCGATCCCGGGTCGCTTGAGGGGCAACCGGTTCCGTTGGACTCGGTAGTATCGGAAGATCAGCTCGCGATTCGGCGAACGCTTGCCGATGCACACGGAAACGGTCGGGCACGCTGCGATTTCAGGTACGCTGCCACAGACGGCCGCGAGGCGAGTGCGACACTTTTTGCCCGTCTGATCAACCGGGATGATGGGACGCTCCTCGTAACCGTGATCGACCAGACGGATCTCGGAGTCGCCGAGTCGAACATGATCCAGAGCGAGCGGCTGTATCGTTCGTTTCTCGACCAGAGTCCGATGGGGGTGCTGCACCTTGACGCGGCGGGCAATGTCACGTTTGAGAACAACCAGTTTCGTCGCATTCTGGGGGACGATCCTCGATTCTCGTGGATCGGCTTGTCGGTACATGGCGCACCCGGAATGGATCGACGGCTCGTGCCCGCGCTTGCTTCACTCGTGCTGGAGGGGATGGTCTTTGCAAACCGCCCGGCTACGCTTGTCAAGCCGGATGACACGGTCGCGGAGGTCGTGACCTTCGGGTCACCCATTCGACGGGATGGGCAGATCGTCGGCGGTGTTGTGATGTTTCAGGATCGTACGCAGCAGGTCCAGCAGGAGCGGGAGCTTGCAATCCGAGATCGCTTTCGTGAGGCTGAGTCGCGCCTGCGGGGGGCCGCAGTTGTCGGCACCGAGGAAGACCAGTTCCTTTCCGACGCGGCAAGGATATTGGCTGTCTCGATCGGTGCTTCGGAGTTGGTCGTGTTGACGTACAATCCCTACGATCGATCCTGTCGCGTGGGTGCGAGATGGTCGCAACGCGAAGGCGGAAGTCTGAGCGTCGAAGGAAGAGTCACGGTCGATGAGTCACCGGATGACGCGGCCGGCGTGTTGCACATCGACGAGCACTCACTCCGCGGACTTCTGGCGGCAGAGGACACTGACGACATCCTCTGGGTGCCGTTCCACGGAAAGACCGACCTTGGCGGCTTTGTGGCGTTTAAGCTTTCGGATCCATCGCCCGTACCCGTATCGCGAGAACAGCTTCTCGGCCTGCTCGACAATCTGATTCGAACCTTTGAGACGCTGTGGGAAGGTGTTCAGCTCAGCGGCAAATACAGCCTCGCGGTTTCCTGTATTGACGACGGACTGTTTACGTATCTCCTCGGGGATGACGATGCGCGTGCGTATACGTTCGTGACACCTCAGTTCCAGTCCTTGCTCGGCGTTTCCATCCAACGCATACTGGCAACGGACCTGCCAACGACGTGGTTTGATGCCGGCCTTGATGCCGAGGGCCGAACCGCGCTGGTCCGGCACTACGCGGAGTTGCGGGCGGAGCGACCGTCCAATGTGACGTATACGTACACGCAACCCAACGGGAAGGTCGGGTGGCTGCAGGAAACAAGCACGCCTCATCGCAACGCATCGGGTGCATTGGTCGTATCGGGCATGTTGCGCGATATTACAGAGCAGCAGGCGGCACGGCAGGTGTTGATCAAGAGTAAGGAAGAGGCGGTGGCCGATGCCCGTCGAAAGACTTCGTTCCTTGCAACAATGAGCCACGAGCTTCGCACGCCACTCGGCACGATGAATGGATTCGCGTCGATGCTGAAGAGTGAGCTCGGAGAGCTCGGCTCGAAAGGAATCGTCGCCGCAGACCTGATCGACTTCACGGACGCAATCGAAGATCGCTCTCGGGAGCTGCTGGATTTTGTCGACGATCTTCTCGACTTGTCGAATCTGGAGTCCGGGCTTCTCACACTCCAGCACGGAGTTGTCGATCTGCACCAGGTCGTGGCGAAGTCTGTCGAGAAAATCCGCGGAACGCTCGAGCGGGATCTAATTGGATTAAATGTCTCGATCCCTGCGGGGCTGTACCTGGACGGGGACTCGCAGCGACTCGAGCGTGT
>JAGQWL010000331.1 GCA_020437385.1 Bacteroidota bacterium | reverse complement strand
TGACGCGCCCGAGCGCTTTGCCCATGTCGACAAGTTTGCGCTGCGGAAGCTGCATATCAACTTCGAACGAGAACAGCGTCTTGAAGTAGGTAGAAGCCCGCTTCGTGACGTCAAACTCCGACAGAAACGCGTGCAGGTTCTTCTGCTTCAGCTTGCGCATCGACTTGAGCACTGCCTCGGAAATCTGCTGATACAACACATCGTTGGATCCTTCGAAGATCTGGAACGGGCGGCTGTCCACAATCGCGCGTCCGGCAATCGAGTCCATCCGATAGCCCTTCGCTCCCATCATCTGCAGCAAGGACTGCGCGGCATCCTGCATGAAATCCGTCACAACCGCCTTGATTGAGTTTGACGTGAGGCCGTGTGTCGCCATGTCCACCGCCAATCCGTTGTTGTCCGACGTAAAGGCACACATGGCCGAACACGCGGTCGAATAGGCCTGCATCGACGCGATGCGGCGTTTGATCTGGTCGTAGCTGAACAAGGACGCACCGCCAACGTGCCGCTCGCGCACGTGCTTCAACCCTTCGTCGACCAGACGGCGAAGGAATCCCATCGCCATGCCGGGGAACTGGCTTCGACTCCGATGCAGGGTATCCAGCATCATCC
This sequence comes from Bacteroidota bacterium, assembly GCA_020437385.1. Classification (GTDB taxonomy): domain Bacteria; phylum Bacteroidota; class Rhodothermia; order Rhodothermales; family JABDKH01; genus JAGQWL01. Next base: position 15,988 of record JAGQWL010000331.1, on the reverse strand, counting down.
GGATACCCGTCGACTTCGGTTGCAAACGCGAATCGGCGGGCACCTCGATATCAATCTTGTTGAGTCCGTACGGGATAAGCAGCAGACCAATGTTTGGATAGAGTTCCTCGACAACAATCCGCTGCTCCGGCTTTGCGTTGTTCACGACGAAGAAGTCGATATCCCGCCCGAGTCCGGATTCTTCGCGAGCACGCGCGGTGACGAGCCAATAGTCCGCTTTTCCGGTGAGACCACCCCAGTGTTTTGTACCGGAGATGTGGTATCCAGACTTTACTTCTTCGTAGGCGCTCTGCATGCTGAGGGCATCGGTCCCGAATTCAGGCTCCGTGATCATCAGCCCGCCGAGCCTCGAGTTCTGCACAAAGTCCGCGAAGGTTCGTTGTTTGGTCGACTCAAGTCCGTATCGGGCCAGCGGCTGCAGGAAGAGCGCACCGTTAATCCCGAAGGCGAGCGAAAGCGGAAGTGATTCGTAGGAACAGGCCTCCAGCATCGACATGGCCTCGGCCACGGCGCCGCCGCGACCGCCATATTCGGAGGGGATCCAGGTTGATAGCGGATGATGGCTTTGAATGTCGGCCAATACCTCATCCGGGATGCCGCGGTTCATCACGAGCTTTCGTGATTCCTCACCAGCCGAAAAAATTGATGCGAGCTTCGCCTTGTACGCGGTCAGCCACGAGTGAAAGTCTTCTCCGACTGCGCTCTTGTTCACGTCGTCTCCGGTTTTGGTTGCGTCGCCGGATCGAATTCCGCCATCAGTCTGAATTCGTTTTCCGGTTTGAGTTTGTCCGGCCTCGGTCGCCGCAGAAAGGGCTATTGCCATTGTAAACTTGGGATGGTCAGACACGCAAGGTACGCCAAATCAAAGGAATTTGACCCTTTTTCCGGTCTCGGCACACGTTTTTCGTACCTTTCGGCCCCAAAAGAAGCGACCGAAGGCATTGCGCAACGCTACCCCCACTTGATCTACCCCGGCGTTCCCTCAGCGTTCCGATCGGCTCCTTTGAGCAGCAACTCCAGATTCTACGTTACCGACTGACTGAATGAACCGAACCATCGAAAACGGATCGCAGACGCCTCCTCAAGCCGCATCCTCCCAGGGGCTCTCGACGTTTGGCGGGGTTTTTACGCCGTCGATTCTGACCATCCTCGGCGTCATCATGTACCTGCGGTTCGGCTGGGTTGTTGGAAGCGTCGGGCTCGTCAATACGTTCATAATCGTCACGCTGTCCACATCGATCACGTTCATCACGGGCCTGTCGATTTCGGCCATTGCCACATCGCAGCGCGTCAAGGCCGGTGGCGCCTACTTCATGATCAGTCGGACACTCGGCCTCGAGACAGGTGGTGCCGTCGGGATTTCGTTGTACGTGGCCCAGGCGCTATCGGTGGCGCTCTACGTCATCGGATTTGCGGAAAGCGTCTCGCGGTCGTTCCCCGGCGCCAACGAGAAGTTCGTTGCCATCGTCACAACGTGCCTCGTCGCCATTGTCGCGCTTAAGTCCGCCCGAGCTGCAATCCGTGCGCAGTATTTCATCATGGCGGCGATCGCCGTCTCGCTGCTGTCCCTGGCTTTCGGACCGTCGATCGCGTCACCCGAAGCGCTGGCGGAGTCTCGACCCGTTGGCGAAAATTTCTGGATCGTTTTCGCGGTGTTCTTTCCTGCCGTAACCGGAATCATGGCCGGCGTGAACATGTCGGGGGACCTCGCGAGTCCGGAGCGATCCATCCCGCGCGGGACGCTGGCGGCTGTCGGCGCGGGATACGTGATCTACATGGTTATCCCAATCATTCTGGTCCTGAGAGCCACGCACGAGCAACTCGTTTCGGATCCGCTCATCATGCGGCGAATCTCCGTCTGGGGCGATGCGATACTGCTCGGAGTCTGGGGTGCCACGTTGTCAAGTGCCGTCGGGAGCCTTCTGGGTGCGCCACGCGTGTTGCAGGCCCTCGCCCGCGACAACGTTCTTCCCCGGTCCTTTTCGTTCATGGGCCGCGGTAGTGGAGCCGACGACGAACCACGCATCGGCACCGCCGTCACGTTCGGGATTGTGCTTGTCACGGTCGTCCTTGGCAACCTCGATGCAATCGCGCCAGTCCTGACGATGTTCTTCCTGACGACTTACGGCATCCTCAACATTGCGGCCGGACTCGAGCGCTTCCTCAACAATCCGTCTTACAGACCCCTCTTTCGGGTTCACTGGAGCGTGTCGTTCATCGGCGCGTTTGCCTGCACCCAGGCGATGTTTCTCATCAACCCGGTTGCGACGGTCGCGGCCATCTTTGTTGTGCTCGGTATCTATTACTGGATCGAACGACAGGAATTGACCAGCACGTGGGGCGACGTTCGCCGCGGCGTTTGGATGCGCCTGGCGAGTGCCGGTCTTTTCCGACTGGTGAATACGCCGGACACCAAGAACTGGCACCCCCATGTCCTGGTGCTTTCCGGATCGCCGAATCGGCGCTGGCACCTTATCGAGATGGGGGCCTCGCTCACACACAACCGTGCCCTGCTGACAACAGCGACCATCCTGGACGATGCAAACCTCACAACCGAACGCATCACCGCGTTTGAGCAGACAACGCGTGAGCTGCTGCAGAAACGCGGCGTGCGAAGTCTCGTCCGGATTCTGCCATCAGCCAATCGAATGGATGGTGCCAAGCAACTCATCGCGACCTACGGACTTGGTGCAATGACGCCGAACACGATCCTGCTCGGTGCGAGCGACAAGGCCGAAAATCGCGATGCGTTCGCGGACCTCGTTTCTTACATCTTTTCGGCGCGCCGAAACGCCGTCGTCGTCCGGTACAATCCCGACAGAAAGTTTGGGAGGCGCAGACGCATCGACGTCTGGTGGGGTGGTCTGAAAGGAAACGGCGGACTCATGATGATTCTCGCATACCTGGTCAGCACGAGCCTGGAATGGCGCGGCGCTTCTATCCACGTCAAGATGGTCGTGCCGACCGAGGTCGCGGCGGAAACCGCACGAAGCAATCTTGCGGCGATAATCGACGAAACCCGTACGGGCGCAGTGCCTCAGGTCCACGTGGCGGACGGACGCCCCTTCCACACGATCCTGCATGAGTCATCGGCGGACGCTGACCTCATTCTACTTGGTCTCGCACAGCCCGACGAAGACTATGTCCAATACATCGATCGCGTGCTGGAGCGCACTTCGGATCTGCCTTCCACCCTGCTCGTGCTGAGCTCCGAGGATCTTGCCTTCGGCAACGTGCTGCTGCAATCGGAATCGTAGTCTGCGGCCTGATCGAGGGAAGCGGCGACCGAGGCTACAAGGAAACGTCGTACCGGGTGACCTTTCCGTTGTAGTAGAATGCGCGCCGCTTTCCTGTTTCGAGATTCTCCGCCTTGAGAATGTTCTTCTGGTCGTAGAAAATCTCGGTGAGTTGCCGGTTCACGATCGTTAGCTGATCGATCGTTCGGGGTGCCTGATACAGGATCTCGTACCACCACATTTCACCTTCCTCGCCCGAGGAGGTGAGCCGTCCTTCGAGTGGCTCACCGTTCTGCAGCAGGACGAACATGGTATCAACATATCCCATGTACAGCGAATCAGATCCGGCGTCGACGCCGAGGACTACCGTGTCCTGCTTGACGGCCTGCGCAATGGCCTTCTCGAGGTCGTGCTTGAAATACTTGACACGAGCAGACGCATAGTTCTGATCGACTCCAAGCGTCGCGTACGTTACATGGATGTTGTGAACCAGCGCCTCGTGCGTCGGCGCAGCCGCCTCCTTAATCGGAGACTCGATCCCGTCCGTACGTGGCTGGCCCGGCAGCCAAAGTGCTGCCGCTACAACCAGTGGCAGATGTCGAAAAGGACCGTGCATCGATTGAAAGGTTACTGACGGCAGGAGCTATTGATCGCTGTCTCCAGACGAGTCGCCCGCCTCGCGAAGCTCGGGAGCGACCCAGACGTTGTTATCCGTATTTATATCGGCGAGGACGGCATCAGGATCCAGTTCGACGCGCGTCACCTTCTTGTCGCTGAAGAAACCCTTCCTGAAGAGCTTTTCATTGGTGCGCCAGATATCGGCTGGCATCGACATCATCTCCGAGGAGCCGTCATCGTAGGTTACTTCCATCTGTACCGGCAGAATGAGTCCGCCCTGGTTCGAGACGTTGACGCGGTAGTAATACTTGCCAAGGTCGGCTGCCGTTACGACGGAGTCTCCGGGCTCCACGCTGACCGCGTCAATTGCCTGATCGTTGTAGTGCGTCGTATAGAACCAGCCGCGCCAGAACCACGCGAGGTTCTCGCCGGCACCCTCCTCCATCGATCGGAAGAAGTCGTGGGGCTGCGGGTGCTTGAAGGCCCAGTTGTGCGAATACTCGCGAAACGCCTCGTCGAAGAGCTCGGAACCGATGATCTGTTCGCGGAGCATCACGAGACCTGCGGCGGGCTTCGAATAACCGTTGTTTCCGAAGGTATTTCCCGGGATCAGGTCAGACTCCGTCATCAGGGGCACCTGCTCCGTGCTGCGCATGTAGCCGACGATGTTGCGTGCAGGACCGCGACGGCTCGGATACTCCGGATCCCAGTCTTTCTCCGCGTAGTACTGCAGGAAGGAATTGAGGCCTTCATCCATCCACGTCCATTTGCGTTCGTCCGAGGCAACAATCATCGGGAACCAGTTGTGACCCACTTCATGGATGGTCACCGAGATGAGTGCACGCTTGAGGTCCTCGGAATACGAACCATCCGGCTGCGGCCGTGCACCGCAGAACGCAATCATCGGGTATTCCATTCCGAAAACGGGACCATGTACGTTGGTCGCCTGCGGATACGGATACTGAAGCGCCATCCGGCCATACGTCTCCATCGTTTGTGCGATCGCCTTCGTAGAGACCTCGTCCCACAGCGGCATCGCGTCACGCGGATAGATCGAATTCAGCTGAATGGGTTTGTCGTTCGGTTTGTACTTGTAACCCATCGCATCCCACACGTAGGTCTTCGAAGACACCCACGCGAAGTCACGCACGTTCTCAGCCTTGAAGTGCCACGACAGCATGCCTGAGTTCTTCGGACGTGCTGCCTTGGTCATAACTTCGTCCGGCTCGACGATGAAGACAGGTTCGGAGCTGTTCAGCGCCCGCTCGAGCCGCTTGCGCTGCGTTGCGGTCAGCACCTCGTCCGGATTCTGCAGTACGCCCGTGGCACCGACGATATGATTCCACGGAACGGTGATGGTCACGTCGTAGTCGCCGAATTCCAGATAGAACTCGCCACGACCCATGAACTGATCGGTCTGCCAGCCATTGATGTCGTCATAAACCGAAAGGCGTGGAAACCACTGCGCGATTTCGTAGAGCCATCCGTCACTGACGAGCTCTTTCGCGCCGCGGCCGTCGTCCGGCACGGGGAAACTCCAGTCGATTCCGAGCTGTGTCGACTCGCCCGGTTGAAGCGGGGAATCGAGGTAGACCTTCATGACCGTATCGTTGATGATGTGCCTGGCGTCTTTCATCTTGCCGTTGGCACCGGCAACCTGCACCTTCGAAAGCGTGTAGCCCCCATCGAAAGGTGTCGGATTGAAGAACTGCCGAAAGCGTGCCGGTACGTTTTCCGGAACGGCCTGGGCGGTCTCGTACGATCGGCTGTGCTGAATCGATCGCACGTTCTGGTCAAGCTGAATCCAGACGTACGGAAGGACATCCGGTGAGTTGTTGTGATACGTGATCTTCTCAGAACCGGAAACCGCGTGGTTCACCGTGTCCAGCCGCGTCTCGATGACGTAGTCCACCTTCTGCTGCCAATATCTGGCACCGGGAGCTCCGGAGGCGGATCGAAACTCGTTAGGGTCGGGAGCTTCCTCGATCGGCCGGAACATCGACCTGTTGGTGCGGGCGTCATCGTCTGGCGTTATCCATTCCTGTGCGAGGACGTTTCCGTGTGAAAGCACCGCAACGGCGGCAAGCAGAAAGATTCTTAGAAGAGCGGATTTCATTGGGCTGCGTCGCGCCGCAAACGGGCGCTCTGGTTCGTCAATGCCTGACCGATTCCTGATTCACAGTCGAAGAATCGGGGTTGCGAAAGCTGACATCTTACGCAAGGCTTAGTTAGCAGGTTGCCGGGAAATCCCCCACCCGTACCAACGAGCGGTGAATCGAGCGGCTGCCCGTCCCGGCCATCTATCGACGAGGGAATGCCCGGGTTCATTCCACCGATCGCGTAAAACTCCGATTTCACCCGACTAGTCGCAGGACGATCATCTCAAGGGCGATGCCCAGCGCCATTCCGGAGCCGACAAGGACCCAGTCGCGCGTCCGTGACCCGAGAAATCGAACAATCAGCGTGCCGAGGCTGAGCAGGACCGCCACAATCAGAATCTGGCCGATCTCCAGGCCGATGTTGAAAGAAAGCAACGGCGCGAGCAGACTTTCTTCCGCACCGAGGAGACTCCGAAGGAAGTTTGAGAAGCCGAGACCGTGGATCAGGCCGAAGAAGAACACAAGCACATACTTCAACCAGTCGCGTTCGGCACCCTTCGCCGGCGGAAACGTCAACGTGTCGGTGCGTCGAAAGATGTTGACGAGCGCCGCGAGTGCGATGGTGACCGCAATAAGAATTTCGACGAGACGATCGTTAACGTGCACCAGTTCGAGTGTCGCAAGCAGCAACGTCAACGAATGCCCGACCGTGAACGCAGTGACGAGCCAGAGCACCCGCTTCCAATCCTTCCACGTGTAGGCGACCGTCATCGCCAACAGAAAGACCATGTGGTCGATAGCCGTAAAGTTCGCGATGTGGGTTACGCCGAGGCGCAGGTAAACGACTATCTCCGACCACATGTTGATCCAGCTTTGAGCGATTTGAAAATGCGTTTACGTGCTACGAACTGTTCCGATCCCCGCACCCGGCCCAGGGTGGAAGCGCTTCGGAATATGGATAACCGGGCAGGAAAAGAACAATCCAATGAGAAAGTGGTTTTGTATCTTGCTATTCAGGTCGGCACTCGACGCTTCCGACACGTACCAACTTAATGCGCTACATATGAAAAATCTGAGACTGTTTATCTTCGCGGCCGTGTTCGGTCTGCTGTTTTCGGCACCGCATCTCGCATCTGCTCAGATCAGGATCGGCTCACACCTCGCCTTCGAATTTGAGGGATCGAACCTGGCAATCGGCGCCAACGCCCAAGTCGGCTTCAACGGCGGTGAGCGTCGGTTCCTGGCCAACCCGAGCGTCGACTTCTATCTGTTTGAAAAGAACGTGACGATGACGGCCATTAACCTCGACGTCGCCTATCCGCTGTTCCAGGATCAGAGCTCACTCGACGGTCCGGCTTTTTCACCCTATTTCGGAGCAGGCCTTCTCGCGCGTCGCACGGTTGTGGATGTGCCGGAAGAATTCCAGGTGCCAGGCGTCGATTACAATGACACGGACTTCGGTATCAATGTGTTCGTCGGGTCGCTGTTCATGGCCCCCGATTCTCCGATCAGGCCGTTCGCCCGTGTTGCTGCGAACATCGGAGCCAATACAGGCGTGTCCGTTCAGGGCGGTGCGATGTTCAAGATCACTGACTGATCGCGTCCGATTGCCGGCGGATGCGGGTGTCATTCCGCGTCACTGCATTTGCTTTACTTCTGCGTAACTGCCGGCCGTTGCGCCGGGAAAGGGTGTCCGTTTCGGGCACCCTTTTCTTGTTTGCGCCCTCCCGCGCCGTACCCACGCCAGCGTGCACCTTGCGCGGAGGGCTTCCCGGCTGGACTCCTGGACTGGGCTTCCGGGCAGCACCTCGCCAAAACGGTTAGAAACCAAGCAGCATGCCGACGCGCACGGCGTTTGCCTTGATCGCTGTCGCGGTCTCGACAAAATCGCCGTCGTCCGTCTCGAGCTGACCGCTGTAGATCCCGGTCAGGTCCGTGACGTAGCGCACTTCGGGCGAAAAGCGGAACGGAAGCTTCTTGATCCGCAGTGACACGCCGGCACCTACCGAGAACGTCGCGTCAACGAGCCGGACGTTATCCTCGAAAGACAGTGGGCGCTCAACCAGATCAAGTGAATACCGAAACTCGGGACCCGCATAGATATAGGGGGTCATGAAGTGCGTACCGGCCGGACGCAGCCGAAAGTCGACGGGAATGGAGATGAAGTTGACGTCCAGCTCACTCTGCGAGAAAAGCTCCGCACCGTCAAAAAGCACCCCGGCATTAACAAAGTTGAACCCGCTGCGGATCGTGAACGGGCCAAAGTCGAGTCCGATAGCGAGGCCTGTGTGGAATCCGATCTTGGCATCGGCCGTAGGCCTCGAACCGTCCTTGAGCTTAACTTTCAGCTTCGTTATTTCAGGGCCGAAAGTGAATCCGAAATGGAGCCGCTTCGGTTTTTTTGCCTGCGCTATCTCCCCGTCCTGCTGCGCCAGAACGGTGTGCGGAGCAATCGAAACCGACAAAACGGCCATCGCTACAATTAGAAAGAGGCGTTTCATGTGTAGAGTGGGTCACTTGATGAGGCCACGTAGCGCAATATCGCCAGTGTCCGCACTGGAATGCAATTCGAGAGCGCGTCGACATGTTTGATCGGATAATCGGAGCACCTTTTGATCGCTCGTTTACTCCCGGTAGTCGGAGATGTGGCATTCTCCACGCCGGGACGCAGGGGCAGCCGTGTGAGATCCCATGGATACGAATCGACGGCCGGGCCGACGGTCGCAGCCTCGTCGTTACCGCAGGCGTTCACGGTGCGGAGTATCCCGGCATCGAAGCACTGGTTCGCCTTAGCGGCACCCTCGACCCGACCTCGTTTACTGGAACAGTCGTGCTTGTGCCGATCGCGAATCTGTCCGCGTTTGAGGGCCGGTCCGCTTTCGTGACGCCCGTTGACGGACGAAACCTGAATCGCTCGTTTCCCGGAAGCCCCGACGGATCGTATACCGAGCGCCTGGCGCACTCCTTGTCAGAAGAGTTCGTGTCGCCAGCCGATGCGTATGTCGACCTGCACAGCGGCGATCTGGTTGAGGCACTACATCCTTTCGTCAGCTACTGTATGACGGGGCACACCGATGTCGACACAATGTCGCGGTCGCTCGCTCACTGCTTCGGGATCGAGACGATCATTCCGTTTGCCTCGAAGGGCCGCGAGGGGCTGAGTCACGTGGCGGCGGCACTCGGCGGAACGCCGTCCCTGCTGGCAGAAATCGGCGGCCAGGGCGTCTGGCGCGAACACGAAGTTGCCGTTTTTCTTGCCGGTATCTCGAACGTGCTGCGCACGACCGGAATGTCCGACGACACCTTACCAGTCCCGCCCCCACGCGACGAATATTCCGGATTGGACTGGTACACATCAGCCGCGACAGGTTTGTGGCGACCTCAGATCTCCGCCGGAGAAATCGTAGTAAAAGGTCAGACGATCGGTACGGTGTCGGATTATTTCGGGGACACGGTCAAACTGGTAGCGGCGGATCACGGCGGGATGTGCATCTTCGTACTCACCGCACTGTCGGTTCGAAAAGACGACGCCATCGCTGGAATCGCGCTGCCATGACGAAAGGCACGCCGGACGCGTTCCGTCGTATATTGCACGCCGCAAACAAGACAGACTATGCTCGACGTACAAGACGTTACGAAACGCTACACCGGAAAAACCGCGGTTGACAGCGTTTCATTCTCGACGGGTGAAGGGCGAATCTTTGGATTACTGGGACCGAACGGTGCCGGCAAGACGACAACGATTCGAATGATCACCTACATCACAACGCCCGATTCCGGCGAGATCCGATTCAAGAACAAGGTGGTCGGGCCGTGGAGCCAGCGACTCATGGGATACCTCCCCGAAGAGCGCGGTCTCTACCGACGAATGAAGGTGGGTGAGCAGCTCGTCTACCTCGCACGACTCAAAGGACTCGACGTACCGGAGGCAAAAAAGAGGATCCAGTATTGGCTGGATCGATTTGATGCCGGTTCGTGGGGTTCGAAGCGCGTTGACGAGCTGTCCAAGGGGATGCAACAGAAGATCCAGTTCATCGCCACGATTCTTCACGAGCCCGAGCTGCTGATCTTTGACGAACCCTTCTCGGGTCTGGATCCGATCAATTCGGAGCTGCTGCAGTCGGTTATTTTTGAGCTGAAGTCGAAAGGTCGAACCATCCTGTTTGCGTCGCACCGCATGGAGCAGGTCGAGCAACTCTGCGATGACATCTGCATGATTTCGGATGGTCGGATCGTCGCCAACGGCTCCGTTCGCGATATCAAGTCTTCGTTCGGGCGAGATACCGTGCGACTCGACTTCTCCGGAAGCGGCACCTTCATCTCGAGCCTCGAAGCGGACGGACTCATCCGCGTTGTTTCGCAAACGACGAATACGGCGGAACTACGACTCATTAATGGAACAGCGTCCCGAAGGGTTCTCGACGAGGCGCTGGGCAGTGTTTCGGATCTCTATCGATTCGAGGTTGTCGAGCCGTCACTGCACGAAATATTCGTGTCCGTCATTAACAGCAGTCGCGCTGCCGCGGGACAAGTCAAAACGGCCTCGGGGGAGCAGCAATGAGCAACAGCCAGACGGTAATCATCGCGCAGCGCGAGTACTTCCAGCGACTCAAGAGTCGATCGTTCATCATCACGACAGCGCTCGGACCGATCATTCTGCTGGTTCTTATCGCGGTCCCAATCCTGATTGCGGTGTTTGCGAACGACGAGACCGCGAAGGTCATTTCGATTGTCGACGAATCCGGACAGATCAGCCAGCTGCTTGAACTACCCGACTCCTATTCGATCGACAGGTTGGAAAGGCCGGTCGATTCGCTCCGGGCAATGGTCAACCGCGACCAGCTCTCCGGCTACCTGCTGCTGCCGGCGACACTCGTCGACGGCGACGGCGAGGCGGTCTTCTATTCGAAAGGCGGTGGTGGGATTGTTGCGGGCGAAACGCTGCGAGACGCCGTCACATCCGCCGTCCGGGAACGTCGCATCCTCGACACCGGAGCCGATGCGGAAGTGGTCGACATCACGCGTTCGAGGGTTCCACTTCGAATGCGCCAGATCACTGAAGAGGGCGACCGCACTGACGCGACGCCCGTCCTCGCCGCGTTTGGTTACATGATGGGCTTTCTCATCTACATTTGTATGATTCTCTACGGCGCGATGGTCATGCGGGGTGTCATCGAGGAGAAGACGAATCGTATCTCCGAACTGATCGCCTCATCGGCGAAGCCATTCCAGCTTCTCCTTGGCAAGATTCTCGGAATCGGCGCTCTCGGGCTCACCCAGCTCCTCATCTGGATCGCCGCAGGCGTACTGCTCTCGGCAGTCGGGACGACCATTATTGCATCGATGGTGGATATGCCGGATCCGGCCGCCATGCAGACGACCCAGGAACAGGTCGAAGCCACAAACGCGATCACCGAGTACATACCGAGCATCCCCCCCTCCTACCTCATCTACTTTGTTTTCTTCTTTGTCGGCGGATACCTCTTCTACGCCAGTCTGATGGCGGCTGTGGGTTCGGCCGTCGAACAGGAATCCGATGCACAGCAGTTCATGTGGCCGATCATCATGCCGCTCATCATACCGATGGTCCTGCTCGCCCAGATTGTCAGTAATCCGGACGGCGGACTTGCAGTCGCGATGTCGTTGATTCCGCTGTTCTCGCCGATCATCATGGTCGTGAGGATGGCTGCGACGAACGTCCCTCATTGGCAGGTCCTGCTGGCCATCGTGCTGTTGTTCGGGTCGTTCGTTGGAGCGGTCTGGCTTTCGTCCCGGATCTACCGAATCGGAATCCTGAGTTACGGAAAGAAGCCGACGTTCGGTGAGATTGCCAGGTGGATTCGAACCAGTTGATCGCGCCATACCCCCGGGTCAGTCCGTGCAGTTAACACAGAAGGTCGCCATACCGGAATCGGAGATCGAAGAGACGTTCAGTCGTTCTTCGGGTCCAGGCGGACAGAACGTCAACAAGGTTGAGACGGCCGTCCGCGTCCGCTTCAACGTCGTAAACTCGACGTCGCTGCCGGATGCCATGAAGGAGCGACTGATTCAGTCGCTGGGTGGCCGGATCGATTCCGACGGATGGATTGCTGTCACGTCGAGCCAGTTCCGCTCTCAGTGGCAGAATCGCGTCGAGGCACGACGGAGACTGGGTATCATGCTCCGCAACGCGCTGATCATTCAGAAGGCGCGGAAGCAGACAAAGCCGACGCGGGCGTCAAACGAGAAGCGACTGGAGCGCAAGAAGCGACGCGGCCAGCGTAAGCGCAACCGGAAGCCCCCACTCGACGATCTCTAGAACCTGCGCCACGGGCTGCCGTTCAAGGCGCAAACAACAGGATTCGTGCCAGTGGAAAGCAATTCTCTCGCTTCGCCTTTCGAAGTCATATCCGAGTTCAAGCCAACAGGCGATCAGCCGCGGGCTATCGAGGAGTTGTCGGAAGGTCTCAATCGCGGCGACAAACACCAGACGCTTCTCGGGGCCACGGGCACGGGCAAGACGTTTACGATCTCGCACGTCATCGCGCAGCAGAATCGCCCGACGCTCGTGATGAGCCACAACAAGACGTTGGCCGCTCAGCTCTATGCCGAGTTGAGTTCGTTCTTCCCGAACAACGCGGTCGAGTTCTTCATCTCGTACTACGACTATTACCAGCCCGAAGCGTACATCGTCCATTCGGATACGTACATCGAGAAGGACATGTCGATCAACGACCGGATCGATCGACTGCGCCTGCGGGCAACAAGCTCGCTGATCTCGGGCCGACGCGACGTGATCGTTGTCGCAAGTGTTTCCTGCATCTATGGACTCGGTTCGCCGGAGGACTATCGGTCTCAGGTTGTGCAGGTTCGCGTCGGACAATCCTACGAGCGCAACGATCTCCTTCGCGATCTTGTCCGGATTTATTACAGCCGAAACGACGTGGAGTTTTCGCCGGGTACGTTCCGCGTACGCGGAGATGTGGTTGAGGTGTTTCCGGCGTACGTCGAGGAGATGGCGTATCGCATCGAGTTCTGGGGCGACGAGATTGAGAAGGTCAGCGTGTTCAACACGGTGTCCGGTCAGACGCTTCGTGCTGAGAACCTTCTGACGATCTATCCCGCGAAGATTTTCGTGACGCCGAAGGACCAGATGGCCCGGGCGATACGGTCGATTGAAGAGGAGCTCAACTGGAGACTGGCGCACCTGCGCGAGTCGGGCATGATGCTGGAGGCGCAGCGACTCGAACAGCGAACACTTTTCGACATCGAGATGATGCGGGAGGTCGGCTATTGCTCCGGCATCGAAAATTACTCGCGGCACGTCGATGGCAGACAGCCCGGTGAGCGACCATATTGCCTGCTGGACTACTTCCCGGACGATTACCTGACGGTCATCGACGAAAGCCACGTAACCGTGCCACAGATTCGGGCGATGTATAACGGCGACCGGGCCCGGAAACTGACACTTGTCGAGCACGGCTTCCGGCTACCCTCTGCGCTTGACAACCGTCCGATGACGTTTGATGAATTTGAGGCACTTCAGGACCAGATGATCTACGTCTCGGCGACGCCGGGCGACTACGAGCTTGAGAAATCAGGCGGTGTTTTTGTCGAGCAGATCATCCGACCCACGGGCATTCCGGATCCGGTGGTCGAGATCCGGCCGACGAACAATCAGATCGACGACCTGCTGGAAGAAGTTCGGGCCACGAGCGAACGCAACGAGCGAACGCTCGTCACGACGCTGACGAAGCGGATGGCGGAGGATCTTGCGGACTACCTCGACTCGTTCGGCGTCACCGTGCGCTACCTGCATTCAGACATTGACGCGCTCGACCGGGTCGAGATTCTGCGTGACCTGCGGCTCGGGACGTTCGACGTGCTCATCGGCGTGAACCTGCTTCGCGAGGGCCTCGACCTGCCTGAGGTTTCGCTTGTGGCGATACTCGACGCGGACAAGGAGGGTTTTCTGCGCAGCGATCGCTCGCTAATTCAGACTGCGGGGCGTGCGGCTCGAAATGTGAATGGGCGCATCATCATGTACGCGAATCGGATTACGGGATCGATGGAACGGATGATGGGCGAAACGAATCGGCGCCGCGAGATCCAGCTTGCCTACAACGAAGAACACGGTATCGTCCCTGCGACCGTGTACAAGTCGCGTGACGAGATCATGCGCGGAACGATCATCGCGGAGGAAAAGGGGCAGTTCGAGGGGCCGAGTTCGAGTCGCTACGCGGACTATGATCGAAAGCAGATGGTTGCGGATCCGGTTGCCAAGTATCTGACGGCGGACCAGCGGAAAGATCTCATCTCCAATCTGAAGGCAGAGATGATGGAGGCGTCCGAGAACCTCGACTTCGAACGCGCGGCAGAGCTACGAGATAGCATCCGACAGCTCGAAGCGGATCAGAAGGACACGTGAGCGATCGATCGCCCGAAACGTACGAGGAATGCTGTCGTGCCCGCCATTCCTGACGCGGCGGCGGCGGGAACCTATCTCTCTGCAGTCAGCTTCGCGCTGAGAAGGTCGAAATAGGACACGTCGATCAGGTCTTCGCGATTGATGCCCAGCACGTTCACCAACTCGTCGGCTTCCTGAATGCCCGACTCGGTCGACTCACCATCAGCCAGCACCACTTCGAGTTCCAGGAAGTGGCCGAGGTCGTACACATCGTCGAGGTGAACCCGTGTTCGGCCTTTCAAGTACAGGATCCTTCTTTTGACCACGCGGCCGATGACACCGTTTGCGTTCGCCAGTGCAACGCGCATGTTGTCCGGCTCGGACGTAGCGGCGCGCGTATACCGTGATTCGGATGGACCGGAGGAATCATCACGCTTATAAAAGATCAACTCACCCTCGGATTCCGAGAACACGCGCAGCTTGAGTCGTCCGTCTTCGCATCCGAAGAACGTGTCGTCCTGCAGGATGAGCTGCGGACCGGAATCTGCGATTGCGCGGACACGGTTTTCCATGTCGGCGGGATCGTGGACATGTGCCTTGATCTCGATGTTACTGGGCATCGGGCTGACTGAAGAGCGGCAGGTCGGTGAGCGGCGCCGGTATTCGAAAGTGGTTTGTGGAGAGCGGGACAATATCGGTATTAAGGCCGAGCTTCTCGCGGACGCGGTGGAACAGGTCGGAAAAGAGTTCGGCCCACTGGCCTTCGCCGCGCATCCGCACGCCCCAGCGGGGATCGTTGAGGTTGCCGCTGCGCAGGTCTTCGATTCGGTGAACAATTCTGTTGACCCTGTTTGGAAAGCAGCGTTCAACCCATTCGAGAAACAGTTCCTTTACCGGCCCGGGCAAGCGGACGACGATGTAGTTGGCCGTCCTGGCACCAGCGGCGGCCGCTCGGCGCATAATTTCGGGCATCTCTTCATCCGTCAATCCGGGAATAATCGGCGCGATGTTGACGCCTACGGATATTCCGCGACTGGCGAGCATCTCGACTGCGCGAAGCCTCGCCTCGGGCCTGCTGGTGCGCGGTTCCATCACACGGATAACCTCGTCCTTCAAACTCGTGATGGACATGGTGACGTGAACGAGGTTGTCCCGCGCCAGGTCCGACAAGATATCGAGGTCTCTCGTGACGAGATGGTTCTTGGTGATGATGCAAACGGGGTTTCCGAAATCGCGAAAGACCTCGAGGCATCGCCGCGTCAGGCCAAGTCGGCGTTCGGCGGGCTGATACGGGTCCGTATTTCCGGATACCAGAACAAGCTGTGGAACCCAGGACTTCTTTTTAAGCTGGGCGGCCAGAAGCGAAGGCGCGTCGTACTTCACGACAATCTTCGTTTCAAAGTCGAGTCCGGCCGAGTAGCCGAGATACTCGTGCGACGGGCGGGCGTAGCAGTAGATACATCCGTGTTCGCATCCGCGGTACGGATTTAGTGAAAAGGTAAAAGGAAGGTCGGGGCTATCGTTCTTCGCGAGGATCGAGCGTGACGAATCGCGAATGAACTCGGTGTGCACCTGCCGGAGTTCTTCTGCGGAAAGTTCTGCGGGGTCTTCGAGAAAGTGGACAGGGTCAAAGCGCGTGGCTGGATTCA
>JAGQWL010000042.1 GCA_020437385.1 Bacteroidota bacterium | reverse complement strand
GACCGTATCGGGCGAAGATCAGTTTGCGATCTACCTGAACAAGGACTACGCAAACGTGAAGGGCGTTACCGTCGGTCTCACCAAGCGACGTGATCCCAACGGACTCCTCTCGGCCAGCATCGACTACACGTTCCAGAACGCCGAGGGTAACAACAACAACGCGAATGCCTTCTTCTTCAACTTCCTGTCGGGACGCGAGAACGAGTTCGAGCTGATTCCGCTCGACTACGATCAGCACCACATCGTGTCGGGATCCGTCACGTTGACGAAGCCGAACAATTGGAGCGCCTCGTTCCTCGGACAGTTCTCCACCGGCTATCCCTACACGCCGCTCATCTTCAACGAGAACATCGATGAGCTTCCGAATTCCGGCCGGAAGCCGAATCAGGTTAAGCTGGACGCGCACATCTACAAGACCATCAAGATTGGCGGTCTCAACGTGCGCGCGTTCACGAAGATCTTCAACATCCTCGATCACCTGAATCAAAGCTTCGTGTTTGACGACACCGGCACGGCCAACTATTCGCTGGGCAATCAACGAGGAGAACACGCTGCCTGGGAGCCGTTCTACGGTCAGGTAGGGATACACGATTTCGAAGAATACACGCGCCGTCCCCAGTACTATTCGGCGCCTCGAAAGATCACAATTGGAGCGTCTATCAGTTTTTGATCAGGTGATCTTCGAAATGGAAGTAACAAGTATGCACAAGCCATCCAATATGTCAGTTAACAACCACCATCGTCCCGGAGGCAGTGGTCGAAGCACGAGATGCCTCCTGTCGTTCGCTGTCGCCACAATCCTGCTGGCCCCAGCGGCTGTCGACGGACAGAACCGTCGCGATCAGCAGATGCGCGATCACGGTTGGACCGTGCAGCAAACGGCTGCCTGGCTGAACCAGCAGGCCGCCAAGCGTTTTGATCGCGGATCGACCGCCGTGGAGTGCGAGGATCTGACCAATCGGCGTGACGTCATCATGAACGGCAACCGGATCACGACGCAGATCTCCAACTTCGGCTCGATCTCGTCGCCGGGTAACACGATCACGGACATCGTCTGGAACGGCCTCGGCTATGGATACGAGTTTGGCCCCTTCGTCGCGGCAGAGATCGTCGATGAAGGGCACCGCGATCCAAAGAGCGTGCAACTCCTGGATGACAACGGGCAGCCTGTCCTTGACGAGAACGGACAGCCAGTCTGGGTGATGCATATTGTTTCGGATGGTCTCACCTCGAACGGCGGCGAAGTATCCCCGGATGGGACAGAATTCTGGGGCTGGCAGCCCATTCCGTGCGCGAATCCCGTTGGCTCGTTCGAAGGACTTCAGACGGTGAATCCGACGTCGAATCAGGTGCCTACTAGCGACGCGCCAGACGACAATCTCGATGGCAAGCCTGACTCGTGGCCGGACGACTGGTTCAATCCGATTATCAAGGAGTACGTATGGCCCGGCGCACTGCAGCAAGGCGCTTCCAACGCTGATAAGGAGGGACTGTACTTCATGAATGACTACGCGAACCGGGAGTTCGTGTACTACCCGTTTCGATCGGATTCGACGAAGCGAGGACTCGGGCTGGAGGTTGAAACGAGGCTTTATCAGTGGGCCAACCCATTGGCGGAAGATGTCATCTTTCTCATCTACAAGATCACCAACAAGAGCGACGAAGATCTCGATAAGGTGATCTTTGGGATGTGGGGGGATCCGCACATCGGCGGACCCAATAACTGGCAGGATGACCTCGCGGAATTTGACTCGACGAACAACATCGTTTTCGCCTGGGATGCCGACGGTCGGTCAGACGTCGCGGGGCGCGCGCCTGGTTATTTCGGCTACAAGTTTCTCGAATCTCCGGGAGTCGGTACCGAAATTCTCAACGGCATCACCTACCCTGGCGACGGAATCGACAACGATCGGGACGGGATGATCGATGAATCGTGGACGGACGGCATCGACAACGACGGCGACTGGTCCGCAGAAACCGATGACGTTGGAATCGACGGAATCCCGGGAACGGGCGACCCCGGCGAGGGCGACGGCGTCCCCACCGCCGGCGATCAATTCGATATCACCAAACCGGGAGAGCCGAACTTCGAGTTCACGGACATCGATGAAAGCGATCAGATCGGTCTCACCAGTTTTGCGTCGCCGGCGTTCTCCGGAAACCGAATCTCAAACGATGAGCGTGTCTGGCAGACCGTTCAGCCTGGAAGTTTCGAGCAGGTACCCGAGGAACCGGGAGACTACGTCTTCATCTATGGGTCGGGAGATTTCGCGCTGAAGGCGGGACAGACGAAGCGATTCTCGATTGCGTTGATCGTCGGCGAAAACCGTGCGGACCTTGAGCTTAACGCAACGACGGCGCAACAGATTTACAATGTTGGCTACAGATTTGCGAAGCCGCCGGACAAACCGACTGTCCGAGCAGTTGCCGGCGACAAGAAGGTCACGCTCTATTGGGACAACAAGGCTGAGGACTCTGTCGACCCCCTATCGTCTGAAAAGGACTTCGAAGGTTACGCGATCTATCGCTCGACGGATCACGAGTTCAGTGACCAGCGGACGATCACGGACCTGAACGGATCCGCCTTTCTCTTCCGGCCGCTTGAAACCGAGCAGGGTGTTCCAGCCAAGTTCGACCTCAAGAACGGATTGAAGGGCGCATCGCCGATCCCCTATCCGTCGCGCGGCGTCGCCTACAACCTTGGCAACGATACGGGACTGTTCCACACGTTTGTCGATTCCAACAACGTGATCAACGGTCAGACGTACTACTACTCGGTTGTCGCTTATGATCGCGGGTTTTCCGCCGGAGACGTATCCGGATTCTCGGGAGGTATCGCTCCAACCGAGAACTCCTCCACGATTACGTACGACCCGACGACCGATCGCTACATTTTTGACGCCAACACCATTTCCGTCAAACCCGGGCCAACCGGGGGCGGGTACATACAGGGCCGAATATCCGATGACGGAATCGCTCGCCTGAGTGGGCACGCCACGGGGAGTATTCGCGTAAATGTTGTTGATCCCCTGGCCATCCCGGACGGCGGCGAATACTCGCTGAACTTCGCCTCAGGTTCACCGACAACGTATACGGTAATCAACGAAGTACCGGTAACAGGTCGACTCGTTGCCTCGGCAGGAAAGACCGCAAGTGTTGGCAATCGCAACGTGATCGAATCTTCATTCAGCCTCCGAACCTCCGGCGGGACGACCCTCACCGCGGGAACCGACTACATCCTTAACACCGAACCCGGTTCGGTGACCCTGCTCGGTTCAGGCAACTACTCGGAGGGCGACACGCTGCGCGCCACGTACAAGTACGCCCCGATCGTGGCATCGGATTACACGGAAGACGAAGAGGCCAACCTCGTTTTCGATGGCCTGCACCTGTTCGTCGACGACGATGTCCTGGCTATTGATGACGAAGCGACGGGTTGGTCGCAGGGAGGCGATAACGTTCCGTTTGAGACGCGCGTTGCGACTGCCGGACCGGGACGTGTCGCGCAGCCAAGCGACTATGAAATTCGGTTTGCAAATTCGCCAACAACGACGTCGATCGTATCGAACCTTCCACTACCCTTTACTGTCGTTAACCTCACGAAGGCGAACGAACAGATTGAGACGTTTGTCGCAGACATCAACGGCAACGGTGAATGGGATCTGAACGAACAGATCATCTTCATCGAACAGATCAACGACACGCAAACTGCGACCTGGCAGGTCACGTTTGAGGACACTGGAGCCTCACTCGGCAGCGGCGACGTGTTCTACTTCGCCACCCGCAAGCCTTTCGCAACCGGTGACGTCTTCCGAATCCAGACTATTGCCGGGTTCACCGATGCGGAAGCCGCGACCGCCGCCCTCGACGACATCTATGTGGTGCCGAACCCATACGTCGTAACGGCGCTGTTCGAGCCGATCAACCCGACAGCGCGAACGGAGCGCGGCGAACGAAGGCTCTATTTCGCAAACGTTCCGGATCGCTGCACGATTCGCATCTACACACTTGCCGGAGAACTCGTCGACACCATCGAACACGATAGCCCGTTCGGTGACGGAAAGGCGTATTGGGACCTTCGTACCAAGGACAACATGAACGTGTCGTACGGACTCTACATCTTCCATGTCGAAAGCGACTATGGCTCGACGATCGGAAAATTCGCAATTATCAAGTAAGAACCGCTGATGCTGTCAATCATGAAAAAGCACGTTTTCGTTCTGGCCGCGACGGTTGTCCTTGCTTCAAGTGCATCTGCTCAGACGACCACGGACGGACCTGATCGCAAGATCACGAAGGTTGGAACGACGTCTGCCCAGTTCCTGAAACTCGGCTACGGGGCGCGTGCAACCAGCCTCGGCGGCTCCTACGTTGCGGACGCGGCCGACCTTTCTGCGCTGTACTGGAATGCGGCAGGACTCGCTCAGATCAATGGCGGCGCCGTTCAAATGTCGCGAACCGAATACCTTGCAGACATTCAGTTCAGCAACTTTGCTTTCGGCACGAACGTTGGCAATATGGGCGTGATCGCCGCTTCGCTCATTTACCTGGACTCAGGTGACATGGAGGTGCGAACCGAGGCCGAACCGGAAGGTACCGGTGAGAAGTTTCAGGCACAGGATCTGGCACTCCAATTATCCTATGCCCGTTTTCTCACTGACAAGTTTTCGATCGGATCATCGATCAAGTACGTGCGCGAGCAGATCTGGCACAGTACGGCGTCCGCCATCGCCTTTGACTTCGGTGTTTTGTTCGCGACACCGTTCAACGGCGTGAAACTCGGCGCGAGCATCTCCAACTTCGGACCCAAGATGCAGATGCGTGGCCGCGACATCATCTTCTCGACGGACCCGGATCCGTCCAACGAAGGAACCGTGACGATCGTTAATTCGGAGTACCTCACTGAAGGGCAAGCGATGCCGTTGCTGTTTCGGGTTGGTCTTTCCTGGGACGCCGTGTCCACCTCGAATCACCGGATCAGACTCCTGTCCGATGCCGCCCATCCGAACGACAACTCTGAATATGTCAATCTCGGGGCCGAGTATTCGTTTCGGGATCTCGTCTCTTTCCGCGGTGGGTACAAGAACCTGTTCGAAGAAGACGGCGAACAGGGTCTGACCTTGGGCGTTGGACTTGCGTTGCGTCTTGATCGTTCGCTCAGAGCACGCTTTGACTACGCGTACGCAGATTTCGGGCGATTGGATGCCACTCACTGGTTCACGGTGGACCTGCAATTTTAACGAGGCCCCGCCCTCTTGATGCACCAACATACTGCAAGATCGCTTCTCGCATGCGTTTTGATTGCCGCCGCCTCGGCAATCAACTCGCAAGCGCAGTTGGCAAGCGACATGATCGACAGTCCGCTGAAGCTGGACATCGCGTCTCAGCAGACCGTCGGCAAGTCCACTACGACACTTCTCCGCTCGCCCGACATCTCGCGTGCGGACATCGAGTTCACCGGCGTTGTCCTTCAGGGTTTTTCCTATTCGGAAGGTTTGACGGCCCAGGTCCGCGTAGTTCGACAGGACGGTACGGCCACAGCGTGGATTCCGATGTATCTCGTGCGATCGGCTAGCGACGACGGCTCCTTCCTCGCCGGATATCCGGGCGCCGTCGTTCGATCAGGGTCGGTTGAGGTACTCCTGGCAACCACTGACGGCCGTGCCCCCGACATTATCGCAGCCGGAGTCTTTGACAAGCGGCTCGACGACGTGGACACTCGGAGCGAGCGCACGGCACGCAAATCCGGGGTGGGCCGTGACAGCCCCGATGCCGTAGCAAATGTCATCCCGCCCGACCTCATTACGAGGGCGGATTGGAATGCCGGACCGTTTATCGGCAACCCGGTACCGCTGTCCTCATCGAACTATACCAACATGACCTTCCACCACGCCGCGGGTTTTACTGCGACGACGTACGCGGAAGGAATCGCGCAGGTGAAAGCCATACAGGACTTCCACCAGAACGGACGCGGATGGAGCGACATCGGATATCAGTTCGTTGTGGACCGCGGAGGCCGCGTCTACCAGGGACGCCCCTTTCTCGACGGATCGACTACTCTGAATGAAATTCCCGCTTTGTCACTTGGTGCCCATGTCGGCGGGTTTAATACAGGCAACATCGGGATCTGTCTGCTCGGCTGCTACCATCCCCCGGAAGGTGCAAACTGCGTTGATCAAGTGACCGTTGAATCACTTGACACGTACATCACGATGTTCGCCTTTCTGGGAGAGGCATACAACATCCCGATCAGCGACAACAGTTTGAAGGGACACAGAGACTTCTCTTCGACATCGTGCCCGGGCGACAACGCCTATGCCCTTCTGCCGACGATTCGGCAGCAGGCGATCCAGGCGCAACAGTTTGGCAATGAGGTGCCTGACGTCTCGACGCTGGAGCAGAACGCGCCGAACCCGTTCAGTACAACGACCACGATCCGCTACTATCTGTATGAAGAGGGAGTTGCTGACCTTCGTGTGTACGACGTCAATGGCCGTGAGGTGGCGGTCCTCGTCGACGACTTTAGAGAAGCGAATCGATGGTATCAGACCACCTTCGATGCGACTGGTCTCGCGAGCGGCATGTACTATTATCGACTTCGAATCGAGGGCTTCTCGGGTGAGGTTCTTAACCAGTCGAAACCCATGGTTCATGTCAGGTAGGGCGAGGCGATCGCTGCTCACCCTTCTGGCTGCGACCGTCCTGCTCGGGTCGGGATCATCGGCAAAACCGATGCGCGATGGCTCTCGAAGCGAATCCGTCCGCGTCCGGCTTTTTGAGATCTACAAACCGCGATCAGTCTCCCTGAACGTCGCACGTGGGGAGCTGCTGGCATACGCGGACGACTCTCCCCTTCCGCTCTTCAGACTGGAGTCCGGCAGCGGATCGACCGTGAGCCTGTCGCGTGGCCTGGTTCGTGTCGTCTCACCTGATGGCGAAACGCTGCACGTCGCCGCTATCCAGTTCGTCCCCAGCGACTCCGCAGCGATCTTCGATCTGTCCGTGGTGGCGGGCGCACGACAGTCCGACACGCGTCGCTTCACGGGCGAAATCAGTTTTTCACCGGATCCCGATGACGGCAACGAACTGCTTCCGGTAAACTCGGTGGATCTCGAACTGTACGTCGCGGCCGTGGTAACAAGCGAGTACGGTCTGGAGGACCTGGAGGGCAACAAGGCGATGGCAGTTCTCGCCCGAACATATGCGCTCCGCTCAAAGGGAAAGTTCGGCGATGCCTACGATCACGTCGACCATTCGATCTCGCAGGTCTTCCATGGAATCGGCGATATCAAGCCGGCTGCGCTGGCGGCGGCCCGAGCCACCGCCGGCCAGGTCCTGACCTACGACGGCAGCCTCGCGGAGGCCGTCTACCACGCCGAAAGTGGTGGTCACACAGCCAACAACGAATCCGTCTGGACGGGCGGAAAGCCGATACCGTATCTACGCGGTCGAGAAGATCCGTATGCAAATAAATCACCATACGCATCCTGGACGTTCCGCGCGTCGCGGTCACGACTATTGGCTGCACTTCGCAAGACCTATGGTGGAACGGTCACAGGCATCCGAATTGCTGACGTTGGACCCAACGGCCGCGTGCGGACCGTTCAGGTGTTACGCCGACAGGGAAATGTAGATGTGTCCGCCAACGACTTCCGACTACTCTTCCTCCGCACATTCGGTCAGTACTCGCTGAAGAGCACCATCTTCACGGCCCGACGCGAGGGCGGAACCTACGTCTTCGAAGGCCGTGGCTTCGGGCACGGCGTGGGAATGAGCCAGTGGGGCGCGCATGAGATGGCAGCCGAAGGTTTCAGCTACCGCGACATCCTCGCCTTCTACTTCGTCGGTACAGAACTGTCCGATTCAAGTGTTGGAACACAGCTTGCATCCGACGCCGACGCAGTTGTCGGCGTCAGTGCTCCGGACTCGCTGCCCAAACCGATCCTGAGGCTTCCGGAAGAGGTAGTAGATCGCAGCCGGCGCCGCCGAGGGCGGATCGGATGGTAGTCTACGCAATCGCGCTAACAGAGTAGCCTGCGTCCTCGATCGCCTCTTCGATCCTCGCATTCATGCCCTCGTCGTCCTCAACCTCGACGACAGCCTTGCCAATCTCCACTGACCGAACGGAGAGTCCGTCGAGTCCCTCAAGGGCTTCTTTGACGGCGTGTACGCAGTGATCGCAGCCCATACCCTCAATCTGAACGGTCTCTTCACGATGTGCCATGATATCCTAAATATGGAAGTTTGTTAACGGAAAGATTTTAGCGCAACCGCAGGCTGTTCGTGACCACGGAAACACTCGACAGCGCCATCGCCGCGGATGCCAGCATTGGACTCAGCAAGGTGCCTGTAATAGGATACAAGACGCCTGCGGCGACAGGAATGAGGATGATGTTGTAAACGAAAGCAAAGAACAGGTTCTGCTTGATAACGCGCAGCGTTCGCCGCGCGATTCCGAAAAGCCCGGCCACAGCCCGAAGATCGCTGCGCGCGAGTACAACGTCGCCGGCCTCCATCGCAATCTCCGTACCGGACCCCATCGCTATTCCGACATCCGCCACCGCAAGCGCCGGGGCGTCATTGATTCCGTCGCCCACCATGGCGACCACGCCCTCACGGATTGATTCCTCGACCACTTTAGCCTTGTCCTCGGGCAGCACCCGCGCCGCAAAATCCGCAACGCCCACCTGGCGGGCAATTGCCTCTGTCGCACGGGGACTGTCTCCGGAGATGATCTTTAGCGCAATCCCCTGCCTTTTCAGAAGCTCGACGGCTTCCGCTGAACTCTCCTTGACTGAATCCTGCAGCCCGATAAGCCCGCAACGCTCCCCATCGAGCAGTACCTCAACGAGCGTCGTTCCGGGATCCGCGCCAACGGCATCGCCGGCAGAATCGTTCTCGGGCCGTCTCACGACCACGACGCCATCATCTGTCCGGGCGCGCACACCGAGCCCAGTTGTCGAGGAAAACTCGGAAATAGGCGTCAGTTCGATTCCGCTTCGGTCGGCTTCCGCCACAATCGCACGTCCGATCGGATGTTCGGAGTCGTGTTCAACGGAAGCTGCGAGCCT
>JAGQWL010000330.1 GCA_020437385.1 Bacteroidota bacterium | reverse complement strand
CATGGCGGCGGGATCTGGTGCATTCTTCGTCGCGATCTTTCACGTCATGACACACGCATTCTTCAAGGCGTGTCTCTTTCTCGGATCTGGAAGCGTCATCCATGCAATGCATCATGTGCAGCATGAGCTTGAGCACCATCACGGTACGACGATTGATCCGCAGGACATGCGTACGATGGGAGGGCTTGCCAAGTATATGCCCCGAACTCAATTGACGTATCTGATTTCTACGTTTGCCATTTCGGGTATCATCGGGTTCTCCGGCTTCTTCTCGAAGGACGAGATTCTGTTCAAGGCGTTTGAGATGGGGTATTCCGGGCACGCCTCCGGCTATTTTGTCTGGGTGGTCGGTCTCGTTGCTGCTGTACTGACAGCCATCTACATGACCCGATCGTATATCCTCACCTTCCGTGGATCGGAGCGGTGGCCCCACAGCCAGTCCCTCCATCCGCACGAATCGCCTGCGACGATGACGGTGCCGTTGATCATCCTCGCGTTCCTGGCCGCTGTCGGCGGTTTTCTCGGTTTGCCGTCGGTGATCGCGCACGGGGAGCTCAATTGGATCCACCATTTTCTGGGACAACCCTTTGGCGGCCCCGTAGCGGAGGCGGCCGTTGAACATCACAGTGAGTCCTTTGTCATAATCGAATGGCTTCTGCTGGGGCTGGGCACTGCGATCGGCATCGGCGGCGTCTGGTTTGCATGGAACCGGTATTCGCGCCATGGCCTCGAATACGATGCGATGCTGAGTAGTCGGCTCGGGCGAGTTTATGCATTGTGGCGCGACAAGTATCGAGTCGACGAGCTCTACGACCGCACGATTGTCCAGCCGGTACTTTCGCTTGCATACCGAGTCCTGGCACCGTTTGACAGTGGCGTCGTCGACGGACTGGTAAACCTTGTCGGCAAAACGACAAGTGGCTTTGGTTCGCTGTTCAGATACCTACAGACCGGGCTGGTGCAGAACTATGCGATCGCGATCCTGCTCGGCGTCGTCTTGATCCTCGGCCTTGTCGTTTTCGGTTGACAGCTTGAATTCAATTATGTCAGTAAGTCACGTTACATCACTGGTGATCTTTCTGCCGCTGCTCGGGGCAGTGGTGACCCTTTTGCTTCGAAGCGATGCCGCGATCAAGTGGACCGCGCTTGTGTCCACAACGGCAACCTTCCTGCTGTCGATCGTCCTTTTTTCCGGCTTTGATAGTTCGATCTCAACGGCGACCGCTCCCCAGCTTGTCGACCAGTTCAGGTGGTTCAGTTCCGTTGACGTGAAGTACTTCGTGGGCATCGACGGACTCAACGTGCTGCTGGTCCTGTTGACGACGCTGCTGGGACCCATCGTTGTGTTGTCCTCGTGGAACTACATCTCGCATTCGATCCGTGGCTACTACGCGTTGATCCTGATTCTGCAGACTGGAGTTACGGGCGTCTTCTGCAGCTTCGATGTGATCCTCTTCTACGTATTCTTCGAACTGACGCTGATCCCGATGTACTTCGTGATCGGAATCTGGGGAGGTGAGAATCGAATTTACGCGGCCGTCAAGTTTGTCTTGTATACGCTCGTTGGGTCGCTGCTGCTTCTGGCCGCGATTCTCTATCTCGGGTACCACGCCGGTGATGCCGTTAACGCCGGCGTGTTCACGACAGACTGGTACAAGCTGCTGGCGTATGGCGTACCGGTTGGTGCACAGGGTTGGTTGTTCTTTTTGTTCGCGTTGGCGTTCGCGATCAAGGTGCCGCTCTTTCCGTTTCACACCTGGCTGCCTGACGCACACGTGCAGGCACCGACGGGCGGTTCTGTAATCCTTGCCGGCGTGTTGCTGAAGATGGGGACCTACGGACTCGTGCGATTCTGTCTCCCATTCTTTCCGGTCGCGGCCCAGGAGTACGCAATGCTTTTTGGCGTTTTGGCCGTCATCGGAATCGTTTATGGCGCACTGGTATCGAGGGTCCAGCCGGATGCAAAGAAGCTGGTGGCATACTCGTCGGTCAGCCATCTTGGTTTCGTGGTCCTCGGAATTTTTGCGTTCAACTCAGAGGCCATGCAGGGTGCCGTGATACAAATGGTAAATCACGGCCTGTCAACCGGCGCGCTCTTCCTTATCCTCGGAATGCTGTATGAGCGACGACATACGAGGCTGATGTCGGACTACGGGGGGATTGCTCGGTCCGTACCAGTCCTCTCATTCTTCATGGTCTTTTCGGTGCTTGCCTCTGCCGGGCTGCCGGGACTTAATGGTTTTGTTGGCGAGTTCCTGATTCTCATCGGTGCCTTCAAGAGTAGCGCCGTCGGGCATCCGCTTCTCATCGGAATAGCCACTACGGGCGTGATTCTGGCGGCCGTCTATCTCCTGTGGATGGTGTACCGTGTTTTCTTTGGTCCGCTCACGCGGGACGAGAATCGCGAGATGAAGGACCTGAACCTTCGGGAGCTCGTCCTGATCGCTCCGCTCGCAGTCCTTATGTTTGTCATGGGTTTCGCGCCGAACTATTTTCTGAAGCAGACGGAGCCCGCTACGACGTTCCTCCTCGAAACTGTGTCGGCGAAACGGGCCGCCGCGCTTGATGCTGAAGAGAAGAAGATGGTGCGGGGCGAGGACGACAATTCCGAATCGCTGTCGGAGACTGTTTCTCTGGACTAGACGACTACCAAAATGCAATCCGTCCGGAAATATTTGAAGTTCGTTGCGCTCGTACGTGGCGCTGCGATGGCTGGATTGTTCTTCGTAGCAGTCGGGTTTCAGGCGTATGGGGACGCGCGCGTCGACTCGATTGGGCTGTCGGACGTCGAGCATCTCGAGCACCCCCAAGCAATAGGGGTATCGGCATCTGCCGTGGCAGTGGCAAGCACAACGCAGGAAGTCGAGCAGGAGCATGCTGATGGGCAGGAGGAGGGAGGTCATGGTGAGCTGCCTCCACCGTGGCTGGTCATTCCGTTCGTGTTGCTGCTGCTGATGATCGCCACGGGACCGCTGTTTTACGCCCACCACTGGCACCACTACTATCCGTATTATGCGGTGGTGTTCGGGCTGATTGTAGCGGCCTACTACTTCATCGGCATGCATACCGGTATACCGGTTCTGCACGCAATCGAGGAGTACATCGCCTTCATTTCGCTGGTTGCGAGTCTCTTTATTGCTGCCAGCGGTATCTACGTGAAGGTTAACGCACACGGGACGCCGCGTGCCAACGTCATCCTTCTCTTCGGCGCGTCTGTTATTGCCAACCTCATTGCAACGACTGGCGCCGCAATGCTTTTTATCCGCGCGTACATGCGACTCAACAAGGGTCGAATCCGTGCGTACCACATCGTTTTCTTCATCTTTCTCGTTGCCAATATCGGGGGCGCGTTGACGCCGATTGGTGATCCGCCGCTCTTCCTTGGCTTCCTGCGTGGTGTTCCGTTCTTCTGGACCATCGAACACGTCTGGTACATCTGGCTGCCTACGACAATTCTCCTGCTGGGCATCTTCTACGTCATTGACTCTCGGAACAAGGATAAGTCTGACGAGCCCGAGCCCGGACAACCGACGGTGAAGATCGAAGGCATGCGGAACTTCGGCTGGATCGCAGTTATTATCGCCTCCGTATTTATCGATCCGAACGTGTTCGAATGGGTACCACGGTTACACTTCGGATCCGTGCATCTCCCGTTCGGGATCAGGGAGGTTATCATGCTGTCGGTCGCTGTCCTGGCGTTCAGGACCGCGGACAAGGACCTGCTCGCAAAGAACGATTTCAACTTCGAGCCCATTCGGGAAGTCGGATGGTTGTTTCTTGGCATTTTCGCGACGATGCAGCCCGCACTTGCAACGATTGCACACTTTGCGCAGGTGAACGCGGACTCATTGTCGATCGGAACGTTCTATTGGGGAACGGGAAGCTTGTCAGCCGTGCTCGACAACGCGCCGACGTATCTGAACTTCCTCTCCGCGTCGATGGGCAAGTTCAGCTACGATGTCAACGATGCGGCGTCCGTGATGGCCTTCGCCGGAGATGCGGTATCGGGTGCCTTCTATTTGCAGGCGATATCGGTGGCGGCAGTCTTCTTCGGTGCAATGACCTACATCGGCAACGCGCCGAACTTCATGGTCAAGGCAATCGCGGAGGCGAACGGCGTCGAGACGCCTTCGTTCGTGGGATATCTGTTGCGTTACTCGCTCCCGATCTTGCTGCCGGTGTACTTCCTGATCTACGTCGTCTTCTTTAGCGGGTGGATTCTTTGAGTAGCAGACGGGCATTGACGGAGGATGAAATCACCGCTGCTCTTCGGGAGCTGCCGAACTGGACGCGTACAAGCGATCAGATTAGCGCGAAGTTTGAGTTTGCTGATTTCCGCGAGGCAGTTTCGTTCATCGTCCGAATTGGTTTTGAAGCAGAGGACATGAATCACCATCCCGAGCTTCACAACGTATACAACCGGGTCGCAGTGTCACTCACGACACACGATGCGGGTAACAAACTTACTGAATTGGATTTCCGGCTCGCGCGAGCCATCCAGCAAGTTGCGGATGGTCACGCGTAGGCCCGGAGTTTTGTAGATCGTCTTCTATGGATCTTGCGAGCGCATACGATTCAATGGGCGCGGACCTTGCGTCGTCCCTTTCTCTTGTTCTCCTTTCGCTGGGAGCGCTGGTCGCGGTCGTCTGGGATGCCTTCAGGCCACGGGATAGAAGTCTTCCCTGGTTCGTTGCCTTGATCCTGGCAATTGCCGCTGCCATCGATCTTCCCTCGATTGGGCACGACACAACTACGGCATTTTACGGACTCATCCATGTCGGCGGTGTCGCGTCTTTTGTAAAGGCACTCGTGATTGGTGCGACACTGCTGTCTGTCGTGTTGTCGATTCCTTACCTGGAACGCACACGGCACAACATCGGCGAGGTCTATGCCCTGATTCTATTTGCCACGGTGGGCATGATCGTGCTGGGCACCGCCAACAATCTGATCGCGATTTTTGTAGGGCTGGAAACGATGTCGATCTGCCTTTATGTGATGGCGGGTCTGATCCGAGAAGATGAAGGTGGCAATGAATCAGCGCTCAAGTATTTCATCCTTGGCGCCTTCTCGACGGGGTTCTTCCTGTACGGCATCGCGCTCCTCTATGGGGCTACCGGAACCATGTACCTGAACGAGATCGCGTCGGCCGTTCGGAACGGTGGCGGTGTCATGTTCTGGGGTGGACTCAGTCTGCTGCTGATCGGCTTCCTCTTTAAAGTCAGCGCGGTCCCTTTTCACATGTGGACGCCGGACGTTTATCAGGGCGCCCCAACGACGCTCACTGGCTACATGTCAACCGCGTCCAAGACCGCGGCGTTCGCCTCTCTTGTCCTTGTTCTTGTGAACATCGTGCCGGACGTTCGCTGGTCCGACGCGCTTGCCGTTATCGCCGCCATAACGATGGTCGCGGGTAATCTTCTGGCCCTTGTTCAGTCGAACGTCAAACGGATGTTGGCCTATTCGTCGATCGCGCACGCGGGCTACGTCCTGGTTGGGCTGTCGGCCGGATCGGCAGCGGGTTATTCGGGAGCTCTTTACTACATGCTCATCTATACACTGATGAACATCGGGGCCTTCGGCGTTATGTCCGTTCTCGAATGGGATGGGGTGACGGGACGAAATCAAAGTCTCGATTCGCTTGCAGGCGTCGGATACCGAAAGCCGCTGCTCGGGGTGACGATGGGCTTGTTTATGTTCAGTCTCACTGGATTTCCGCCTCTCGGCGGATTCCTCGGCAAGTATGCCGTGTTCGCACCGGCAATCGAGTCTGGCCGCACATGGCTCGTGATACTTGGTCTTTTGGCGAGTGCGGCCTCGGCTTACTACTATCTGCGTGTTCTGTACGTTTTCTGGATGAAGAAGGCGGATGATACGGCCGACGCCGCGGTGGCGGCGCGAACGTCTTTTGTCGTTCCGGCACCCACTGCGGCAGTTCTTGTTGCGTGTGCGATTGCCCTGTTGCTTCTTGGCGTGTACCCCGCAGCGATGGATATCACCTCCAGCTTCTTTTCCGACGGCGGTTCCCTGGCATTTCTGCCCTGACGCGGGGCACCTTCGTTGGCTACCCTCATGGAAGACCTGATTCGTGAGTTTATTCCCAATGCCGCCGGTCTCGGTCTTTACGTCCAGCCCCAGATTCCGTCCGACAAACTGCGCAATGCCATCAGTGATTTCGCACACGGGATGAACCCGGATGAGGTCGTCGCGCTCTACGACGCCACGCTGATGGGGAGTGCGAAGGACGGGGCGCTGTTCGGCGCAGATCGCTTTATTTTCCAGAACACAGACCTGGATTCCCCCCAGATCATTCGGTACGAGGACATTGTCCGCGTGTCGACGAAGCGGCGTTTCCTTTCCGGACGAAAGGTCCTGCTGGATGTTAATCAGGGACGCGCGACGGTGACCTTGAAGATTGACTTCTCCGGTAAGCCGAAAGCGGCACAATACGTCACGCGCTTCCTTCACGAGGCGATGATGCGTTCCATCTCGGAAGGCCAAGATGATGCGAAGATGTCGGCAAAGAAGCGCTCCTACGGAACAAAAACGGATGCTGAAGCTGTCATAGGAGCACTGGACGTGCTACACGCAGAGGGGAAACTCTCACTGAGAGACTACGAACGGCTCGTCGATGCGCTTGAAGGCAACACTGCTTGAAGGCAACACTGCTTAAAGGCAACACTGCTTGAAGGCAATACTGGCGCTAGCGGAATTGACCGTACGGCAGTTCTAGTTGCTGGTTCGCTGGTCCGGCATCACCGGTTCGGCCTGTTGTAGGCCCGTGTTTGTGTCTGCCGGCCGGATCATCGACAGACTGGCGGATTGCCGGAACGGCCCGTTTGTTATCGTGCCGTCTGGCCGCAGGCGGACGGTGTCCAGTACTTAACGGATTTCAATAGTAGAGAAGGAGGATTGCAGATGTTTGAACTACCGAAACTCCCTTATGCACTCGATGCACTTGAACCCCACATCGATGCGCGTACGATGGAGATTCACCACGGAAAGCACCACCAGGGATACGTCAGCAAGCTGAATAATGCTCTGGAGGGTCACGCCGATCTTCTCTCGAAATCGGTAGAGTCGATTCTCGCGGACATCAAGTCCGTGCCGGAGAATATCCGACAGGCGGTCATCAACAACGGCGGTGGGCACGCGAACCATAGCTTATTCTGGACCGTTCTTTCGCCGAATGGCGGGGGAGAACCGAAGGGTGCACTCGGAGATGCCATCAACGGTACGTTTGGCTCATTCGAAAATTTCCGAAATGAGTTCACGAACGCGGCGACCGGCCGCTTTGGCAGCGGATGGGCATGGTTTGGTGTGACGGGAGACGGCAAGCTGCACGTCGGTTCTACTGCCAATCAGGACTCGCCAATCATGGCCGGCCACGTTCCGTTCCTCGGCCTCGACGTCTGGGAGCACGCGTATTACCTGCACTACCAGAACCGACGTCCCGATTACGTCAATGCCTTCTGGAACATTGTTAACTGGGATGAAGTCGCCAGGCGCTTCGAAGAGAACAAGTAGGCGTCCGGCAACTCTCTTTCGATCATACCACGCGCGTTGCACCACGACTCCTCAATAGACTTACCCGGCATTGAGATTGAGTTCCTGTGGGCCGATCGGGATGATGAGCTGCACCAGGATTGGGATACGTTTCTGCCCGGCAGTGAACGTGAGCGACGGGCGGCGTTCGGAAGCGAGCGCCGCCG
This sequence comes from Bacteroidota bacterium, assembly GCA_020437385.1. Lineage (GTDB taxonomy): Bacteria > Bacteroidota > Rhodothermia > Rhodothermales > JABDKH01 > JAGQWL01. The sequence goes on along the minus strand of JAGQWL010000330.1, from coordinate 220 downwards.
TCGGACTTTTACGATGGGGCGTGTTGCGGCTCGCCGGTTGGCCGCGAGGAAGTTGGGCCTCTCCCCGGAGGATGTCCCTCTCATCGTTGCGGATAGTGGTGCCGTCGACATCGAGGGATATCGCGGTTACCTTTCCATCACCCACACGGACGATGCAGCCGCGGCCGTGATCTCAGACGGACCGGTCGGAGTCGACATGGAACCCGTGGAAGTGCGCATT
>JAGQWL010000041.1 GCA_020437385.1 Bacteroidota bacterium | reverse complement strand
TTCAAGCATCGCAACCTGCCCACTCGTCGGATCGGCCGCACCGAAAACCCACGCGTCGCGATGGTTGCCACGCATGATCCACTCGTCCGGATACTGGCTTCCTTCGATTTTGGCAATCACATTGTAGGCCGGCGCAAGGTCCCAGTTGAATCGAAGCTTCAGATGCACCTGGCCCGCACCGGGGCCGATATGGTACGTGATCGGAAGGCCGCCGCGGAAATCATCGGGCGCAACGGGACCCGTAAGTGACTCAAGGAGCGGCTGCGCGTCTGCGTAGGAGATCGGAAGCACCGGGATCTTCATGATCGTCGGCGATTCCTCGATCGACAACCGCTCGGCGTCTTCCGTTGCCCCGATGCCGGGCGTCAAGGGATCACCCGGATACAGCGGCATGTCTTCCACTGATCCGCGCTGCGCGCCGTTTTCGTTTCGGTACGGTCCTTCCGGATAAACATCGCCGCGCACGTATCCGTCGTCTTCCGGATCCGAGTAGATCAGGCAGCCGACCGCGCCGTGCTCATAGGCGACCTTCGCCTTGATGCCGCGCCAGGAACGACCGTATCGCGCAAGTACAATCTTGCCCTTTACGTCGATTCCCATTCTCTCAAGGACATCGTAATCGTCAGGAACACCGTAATTGACGTAGACGATTTCCGCAGTCACGTCACCATCTGCCGAATAGGCATTGTATGGCGGGAGCATCTCCTTGCGGACGGACGATGTCTTGTCTTCCTTGATTGCGGGTTCGTCGAGCGACGCCTTCCATTTTCGGCCGCCGCTCAATAGTGTGAGCGACCGCTCAGCAGGCGTCGGGAAGAGTACCTGAAAAACTTCGATCTGCGCATCATAGCCCCAGGATCGAAAAAGCTCAGCCACAAACTCGGCGTTCTCCTTGCCGTGCGTCGATCCGACATGCTGCGGTCTGCTGGTCAGTCGCTGCATCCATTTGTCGAGATTCTGCGCGTCGAGTGCCGCGTCAAATCGGCGTTCCAGCGCGAGCTGCGCCTCGACACGGTCCGGGCGGAATCCAGTAAGTTCGTGGCCGGATGGGACCACCATTCCGGAAAGCAGCAGCGCGCCGATAGTGGCGAGCGCATTGCGGCTGACTTGCATAAGAGGCTCTGGGTCGGTAATGAGTGGGACTGCGTCAAGGTCGGCACTCTCGCCGTCCTTCGCAAGCGTCCTCGTGCGGTTGTCACGCGGAGGTGCGCTTGCGTAGATTGGTGCAATTATCGGCCGCTGCTGCTGCTTTGGCGCGTCCGTACGTTCGCTTGCCAAAATTCTGGAGCCATGCAGACATCAACTGTCACGCCACGTTCGCAATCGTTCTCATCCCACAGACCTGGCCTGGCACGGTGGGCCGCATACGTTGTTCTGGCGACCACACTCCTTTCCGCCGCTCCGACGTTCGCGCAGGGAACGGTCGACGCGTCGTTGTTGGACGGACTCGAGTTTCGCGAAATCGGTCCATTTCGGGGAGGGCGTTCCGCAGCCGTAACAGGCGTTCCCGGCAAACCGCTTCTTTTCTATTTCGGTGCCACCGGTGGCGGTGTGTGGAAAACAATGGACGGCGGCCAAACGTGGTCGAACATTTCGGATGGGTTCTTCGGAGGTTCGATCGGGTCCGTGGCCGTTAGTGAGTGGGACAACAATGTGATCTACGTTGGCGGGGGCGAAGTAACCGTAAGGGGAAACGTCTCGCATGGCTACGGGATGTGGCGCACGACGGATGCCGGCAAGACGTGGACGCACATCGGGCTTGATGACTCGCGCCACATTCCACGAATCCGGATTCATCCCAGAAATCCGGATCTCGTTTATGCGGCAGTCCTCGGGCATCTCGCGGGACCGAACGACGAACGCGGCGTCTATCGAACCCGCGATGGCGGCAAAACCTGGGAGCGCGTGCTGTTCGTCAACGATGAGGTGGGAGCCGTCGATCTCATCATGGACCCGAACAACCCCAGAATACTTTATGCCTCGATGTGGCGCGTGAAGCGCACGCCGTGGTCACTGGAAAGCGGAGGCCCCGGTTCGAGTTTGTGGAAGTCAACGGACGGCGGCGACACGTGGACGGACCTTTCGTCGAACGACGGACTGCCCGACGGCACCCTGGGAATCATCGGGGTGACGGTTTCGCCGGTCAACTCGGAACGCGTCTGGGCAATGATTGAAGCGGACAAGGGCGGGCTGTTTCGATCCGACGATGCCGGTGAAACGTGGCGCAGGGTCAACGACGATCGCAATCTGCGACAGCGAGCATGGTATTACACGAGAGTCTACGCAGACCCGGTTGAGCTCGATGGTGTCTACGTCCTGAACGTCGCATTCTGGAAATCACGCGACGGTGGCAAGTCGTTCGACAGGATCTCAACGCCACACGGTGATCATCACGACCTGTGGATCGCGCCGGAGGACAACCAGCGGATGATCGTTGCGGATGACGGGGGCGCGCAGGTGTCATTCGACGGCGGCGACAACTGGTCAACCTATGGCAACCAGCCGACCGCACAATTCTATCGTGTCACGACGGACAATCACTTTCCTTATCGCATCTACGGAGCGCAGCAGGACAACTCAACGGTGCGGATTGCCCATCGGACATCGGGTCGATCGATCGGTGAACGCGACTGGGAGCCAACCGCCGGTGGCGAGAGCGGATTCATCGCGCCAGATCCACTGAATCCCCAGATCGTCTATGGAGGTTCGTACGGTGGATACCTCGAACGCCTTGACCATGAAACGAACACGAGCCGGTCGGTCGATGTCTGGCCGGACAATCCGATGGGACACGGCGCGATTGACCTTAAGTACCGCTTTCAGTGGAACTATCCGATCTTCTTTTCACCGAATGATCCGAAGGTCCTGTATACGTCCGCCAACGTTCTGTTCAAGACAACTAATGAAGGCCAGTCATGGACGGCGATCAGTCCGGACTTGACGCGAAACGATCCCGAGACGCTCGGTCCGTCGGGCGGTCCCATCACGAAGGACAACACGAGCGTGGAATACTACGGGACAATTTTCGCGGCGGCCGAAAGCACGCACGAGCCCGGCGTTATCTGGACCGGATCGGACGACGGGATGATCTACATTACGCGGGACGGTGGGGCGAACTGGACGGATGTCACGCCGCCTCGGAAGATCATGCCCGAGTGGATGATGATCAACAGCGTCGAGATCGATCCGTTTGAGCCCGGCGGTCTCTATGTGGCGGGCACACGCTACAAGCTTGACGACTTCAAGCCGTACCTCTACCATACGACTGACTACGGTCGCACGTGGAAACTGATTGTAAATGGAATTGATGAGCAACACTTCACGAGAGTCATTCGGGCCGATCCGAATCGACGAGGACTTTTGTACGCGGGCACTGAAACGGGGCTGTACGTGTCCTTTGACGATGGCGCTCACTGGCAGGCTTTCCAACTCAACCTGCCGATCGTCCCGGTAACGGACCTCACGCTCAAGGATAACGATCTGATCGTCGCGACCCAGGGACGAGCATTCTGGGTGCTGGACGATGTGACAACGCTTCATCAGCTCACGCCGAATCAGACTTCTGACGAAGTGGTTCTCTTTCGTCCGCGGCCGACGTATCTGCTCCCGGGTTCACAAGGCGGCCGATCGAAAACCGAAGGACAGAATGCACCGGGAGGGGTGGCGTTGCGGTTTCGTCTGCCCGAGAAGACTGATAGCACAAAGGTCACGATCCGGATCCTTGAAGACAACGGAGACGTGATCGCCAGCTATGGCGAAGGAACGGATTCCAGGCTCGATCTCGAAAAGGGCGTTAACCAGTGGACATGGAACGCGCGATACGAATCCGCCGAACGTTTTGAAGGACTGATTCTCTGGGGTGGCGGACTGCAGGGGCCGCGAGCCATACCAGGAGAGTACGCTGCCCGTCTGATTGTCGATGGGGACTCCATGACGGTACCCTTTACGCTCCTGTCGGATCCGAGGCAGGATGTCAGTATCGCTGACCTGAAGACGCAGTTCGACTTCCTCACGGAAATCAGGGACAAGCTGACGGAGACCCACAGAGCGATCAAACAGATTCGACAGGTGCGTGACGACATCAAAGGCGTCAAGTCGCGCACAGATGACGAGGAGATAACCGAAAAGGCAAACGAGCTTTCGAAAAGACTGACGGAGATCGAAGAGACCCTGTATCAAACCAGGAGCAAGAGTGGGCAGGATCCCCTCAACTATCCGATTCGGCTTAACAACAGGCTCAGCGGCATCGTCGGAGGCGCATCCTCCGGATACGGCCGTCCGACGGAACAGTCTGTGGCGGTAAAGGAAGAGGTCACCGGGCTGATCGACGAACAGCTTGAACTACTGAAGGAATTGATCGACACAGACCTTTCGGACTTCAACACGTTGGTGAAATCAAAGGACATTCCGGCGGTGCGGGCGAAACCCGACAAAACCAAGGTCGAAGGTTAGGTCGCGAGTCGACCGGCGACTTCAATCGCGTCCTCGTAGGATCGACAAACGGACTCGGTGCCGATCCGCGCGACGAAACCTGACTTCCGCAGCAACGCGAGCGGCTGTTCCTGAATGCCCGAAAGCACCAGGACCGGACCACCACGTTCGGCTTCCGATTGCATTTCTTCAAGAACGCGGAGCCCGGTCGCGTCAAGGATGGAAACGCTCCGCATTCGAAGGATAATCACCCGCGGCTTGCGATGAATGTCGCTCAAGGCGCTCTTGAACTTGTGGGCCGCGCCGAAGAAGAACGGTCCGGCGATCTCGTACACCTCGACGCCGGGAGGAGCCGGCGACGGCTCACCCGCGTCCGGTGTATCCGAGTCATCCGATGGCGAAAGCAGGCGATTCGTGTTCAGGTCTTCCGATCCGGCGGTCGTGTTTCGAATGCTTGCAACGTCAGCCATCCGCTTCATGAACAGGAGGGAAGCGAGCACGACCCCGACCTGAATCGCCACGATCAGGTCTACCGCGACAGTCAGTCCGAACGTCGAAAGCAAAATCAGCGCGTCGCTTCGCGTGCTGACCAGGATTCGACGGAAGAGGTGCAACTCGCTCATGTTCCACGCGACGACGACCAGAATGGCTGCAAGCGCGGGCATCGGAATCCAGGATGCAAGCTTGCCGGCGGCCACGAGAATCAGCAGGAGTGTCAATGCATGGACGATTCCGGAGACCGGCGTGATTCCGCCGCTCTTGATGTTGGTAGCGGTGCGTGCAATCGCACCGGTGGCCGGTATGCCGCCGAAAAGGGGCGAAGCGATGTTCGCGATGCCCTGCGCTATCAACTCTGTGTTGGACCGATGCCTGCCTCCAGTCATCCCATCCGCAACGACGGCGGACAGCAGGCTCTCAATACCGCCAAGCAGTGCAATCGAGAGCGCCGGAGAAACCAGGCTCGGGATCTGCGAAAGCTCGATGTTCGGGAATCGGAGTGTCGGCAAGCCGGCGGACACTGTTCCAAACCTGGTGCCGATTGTCTCGACGGGAAGTTGGAGCCATGCGACGATGACGGTGCTGATGAGCAGCGCGATGAGGGAGGCCGGCACACGAGGTGCAAATCGGGGGATTGCTACGATCAGAATCACGGCGAACGCCGCGATAGCGACCGCGTAGGGATTGATCGTGGCGGCCGAATGGTAATAGGCGATCCACTTTTCAAAGAAGGGCGCCGGTACAGATTCCATCGAAAGGCCAAGCGCATCCCTGAACTGTGAGGACGCGATGATAACCGCGATGCCGGTCGTGAAACCGACGGTCACCGGGTAGGGAATATATCGAATGAGCGCGCCGAGTCGTGCAAATCCCATTGCGACGAGGAGCGCCCCGGCGAGAATCGTCGCAAGTGCGAGGCCATCGTAGCCGAAGCGCTGCACAATCGAATAGACGATTACGACAAATGCGCCGGTGGGCCCGCCGATCTGCACCCGACTTCCACCGAGGGCGGAAATCAGCACGCCGGCAACGATTGCCGTATACAGTCCTTGTTCGGGCTTGACTCCCGATGCGATTGCAAAGGCGATTGCCAGCGGGAGGGCGACGATGCCGACGATAATTCCGGCTGTGACGTCGCGCCGGAACAGGCGAAGGGAGTACCCCTCGCTCACTACCGTGAGGAGCTTGGGGCGAAACAACTCAGACAAGTATGTGAGACGCCGCGGCGCCGAGGTGCACAGACCGGGTATCGGCCGGAAAGCGCCTACAACCTCACGTCTCGACGGAGGATCCCGAATTTCGATCGAACGGGACCCGCTCGCGGCTCACTGCCCCTCCGGAAATGATGAATGCCATCGCCTCGTCGACGCTCCAGTCCGTAGGGGTCAGGTACTCGACCGGTACCAGTTCGAGATAGCCCGACGTGGGATTGGGCGTCGTCGGCACGTAGACAGCGGCAAGCTCGCGCCCGGTCTTCTCGTCGCGAAGTGTTCGTGTGACGAGCCCGACGGATTTCATCTTGTCGTGTGGGAAGTCGATGAGAACAACACGCTGCGTGGTCCCTGGCTTCGTCTGCAGTAGATCAAGCAGCTTTCGTGTCGATCCGTACACGGTGTTCACGAGCGGGATCCGCGCGACAAGCCCCTCGAACCATGCCAACGATCGCTGCCCGACCACCCTCCGAACGAATGCGCCAATGCCGATCAGCAGCGCGACCGTTCCGGCCGTTGCAACCGCGGTCATGACCACCGGCGTGTCTACCCAGCCGAAGGCCATCGGTCGGCTTGCGGCAAGAATGCGCAGGATCGGTTCCACCCACGGCTGGCTGATGTCCGACAGCAGTCCGAACACAAACGAGAAAACCACCCAGACGAGCCAGATGGGAAGGATCGTAAGAAGCCCGGTGATGAAGTAGTTCCGTAGGATGCGCATGACTCAAAATACTCACAGGCCCGGACTGTGCCTACATCGGCATGGGTCGGTGAGAGACTGTTGTCGGGGCCCGGCAGACACGGAACCTCCGCAACAAGAGTGTGTAGACGATACACACTCAATGGTTATCAAGCTTCACGCAGGAGGCGACGGATTGAAACAGGAAGGATGGGATCGACTCGGAATCGGCGTTTCCGGTGTGTGCATGGTGCACTGTCTGCTGTTGCCGGTCGTGATCTCCGCGCTCCCGATGTGGGCGTCGGCCCAACAGGTACATGGCTGGTTGCATCCGGTATTCGCCGTTCTCCTCGTTCCGACGACAATACTCGCGCTCGTGTCCGGATACCGCCGGCATCGCAATTTGACGATTGTCACACTCATGACGATCGGCCTGATCCTCGTTCTTGCCGCGGCGTTCCCCGCTCTTGAATCGCCGGGTGTTGTGTATGAAACCGTCATGACCATGACAGGCAGTGTTTTTCTGATTACCGGCCACTTCCGGAATTGGAAACTCGGGCGGGCGTGCCGGATGCCGGTCCCGGATCCCGCGGCAGCGAGCAGTGTCGGCGAACGCTCCACTCTCGAATCACTTCCCCGCGAACCAGAACGTGCCTGACGATGCAGCGATTGAATTTCACCCTGGACAAGGGAACGGTTCGACTACTCGAAAAGCTATCCAGAACATACGGCGGCAACAAGTCGCAGACCGTACGCGCAGCGCTGGAATTTCTCGCGGCGCACCAGGGTTCTGCGGGATGGGTCATCAAGGGTTATACAGCGACGCGTATCGAGGATGAATCCTCTTGCCACACCTGTGGCGAGACACATTCGGAGGGTGAGGTGCTGTACATGCCGGTGTTCGAGCTCGGCGAAGGTGCCGCGGCACTCAAGACGCTTCCATCGGAGGTCTGGCTCGACTGCCCTGATTGTGTCAAGACGCATATCCCGTCCTGAAGAACGTCCCTGACCGCCACCCCGGAATCGCATGCGAAGAGTCTACCGAAAGACGGGAGCCAACGGTGCACCGGTTCGCTGGCTCGCCGGTATCGTCGTGGTTCTCGTATTCGCGGCAGTACCGAATGCTCGTGCGCAGGGGCTGGTACGCGGGACCGTTCACCTGGGAAGTGCATCCGGGCCTGCGGCCGCCGGCGCCACGGTAATCATAGCCGGAACGCTGTTTGGTGGGCTCACGGATGCGGCCGGGCGATTCGAACTTGGGCCGCTCCCGCCCGGAGACTACGAGTTGCGAGTAGTGGTCAACGGCTTCGGCGAAGCGTCGCGGCTGCTTTCGATCGGTTCTGCAGGCGTTGACCTTTCTGTTGTTGTTCGCAGGGCGGATCTGGCTCTGGTTGAACCGGACGCCGAACTGCGCGCCCGACCGAGCCCCGTCGCGTACGCGGGGAGGCCGGGAACCGTGCTGGATCGATGGAGATCGTTCACGGCGGTTGACATGGGCCGTGCGGGCTGGGGGGGTACCAGACCTGTCGGGTTGTTGCCGGTGGGACCGGTTCATCCGTTTCGGGTTGTCGATACATCGACCGGTTCCGTAGCGGGGGTGCTTCCGATCTCGGGGCTGTTCTTGCCGATTTCCCGAGGGACAGCCGTCGACGTTTCGACCGCTGAGCAGATAATCGGTGTGTCCAATCCGCAGGAAACCGATGCAGGACATAATGGGCTGCTGTCGGCGGGCTTCCGATCAAACGGCCGGCTCCGTCAGATCGATGCGTCAGCGTGGGGGCACGAGGGGCGGATGCGCTACCGGCTGCAGGCGTCCGCAATCGGGGCGGGCGGCTATCACGATGGGGCGGGGTCAGAGAACGAAAATGCGATCGAGCAATTCGGTGGATCAGGTG
>JAGQWL010000329.1 GCA_020437385.1 Bacteroidota bacterium | reverse complement strand
TCGGCCTTTTCATCATCCGAGAAAGATACCATTACCCCGGTGATAAATGAACACCCGATTTTGGCGGATTTCCCAAGGGGCGGAAACTGAGCCGACGAGTTTTACATTCTCGAAGGTTGGATCGGAGGGAATTTCAGCGGTGGAAGTATGCTGTCGCTGCCTAATGCGATTGAATACGAGCCCTCGAATGAACGGGTGAAGTTGGGACGAGAATGAGTATCGACATAACCAAGGAAAAGGTGTTCCCGCTCTCGGCTGCCCCCCGTCGACTCCCAAGGCGCCGGCGCCGATCTCGAGGGTGAAGGGTTTTGAACGTGAACGCCTGCGCGACAGCCACTCGCATCGGACCTGACAACCGACGGAACCACACTTCAACATGAGATCTGAGCATATGAAACGCACATCGATCACACCGCTCATCGCCTGCGTCTACTGCGGTCTCGTTGTCATGGCCGCTTTGGCAACGACCGCCCTACATCCGAGCTGCAACGCAGCCACCGCGATACACCCCAACCTCGCCAGCAACGACGGCAGTGCCGTCGTCAAAATCACCAACATTCTCGCGCGCCTCGACGTGGGGTGCGAATCACTCGAAACCGCGGAGCGCACCATGAAAGCAAATGCCGAACCAGATCCACTCGAAGAGCCGGGCAAGCAGCCAGCCGAACCACGACATCTCGCCACGACGGACACCCCGGTATTCATCCAAGGTGCCCAGGCCAACGGAGTCGACCGAGTTTGGGACGACGTCGATATCTTTCAGGACCAGGATGGCGACGCGTGTGCAGTCACTCCGGTCGAGAAACCGAAGCCACATCGTGAATTCGTGCGGTTCCGCGACAAACGGTTTAAACGGATTATGTTCCGGCGTTATCGCGAAATTACAGGCACGATTCCAACGGCGGGGCAATGGAAGGAAGCCGTACTGGACAAAGAGCTGGACACTGATCAAACGGGGCCTCGCACGGTCTTCAACCGTTTCGCCCGCGTCGACGGCGTAGTGTGGATCGATCTGTGCGACAACTGCCACCGCCGCATCCGCGTCGACAAGCACGGCTGGCAGGTCGTCGACTCTAACGTTGGTCCCCTGTTCGAACGGCACAAGCACCAACTCTCGCTGCCGCAGCCACAACCGGGCGGCACGATGAACGACGTCTCGTCGTACGTCGGCGACGGACACTCGCTCGACGATGGCATCAGCGACAGCGACCTGCTGACCGACTCGTGGATGGTGTCGGCCGTGCTGCACTCCGGCCCGACACCGATCTGCGTCTACTCGGGGCCCATGGGATCAGCCAAATCGACCGGGGCAGATCGGATTCGTAGCCTTCTGGACCCGTCCAAGGTGCCGCTGCAGGGGGAAACCACACGTCGCGACTTACCGCTGACGATGTACCACAACGCCATCGTGGCCTTCGACAACCTGACGAAGCTTTCGAAGAACGAATCCAATTCAATGTGTCGGGCCGTCACGGGAACCGGCCAAGATCGGCGAAAACTGTACTCGGATACAGACGAGATCGTTCTTCAGTATCGCCGTCCGATCATCATGACGGCAATCGGCCTGC
>JAGQWL010000328.1 GCA_020437385.1 Bacteroidota bacterium | reverse complement strand
GTTCCGGCTCGACGCGTAACCCGTGGCAATGGTGGTGCAGAGCGCTTGTTGCCAGAACGCAACGGGCATCTGAGTTGGGTGTTGCCGACCATTTCTGTTGATTACTATCTGCGGCAAACGGACCTTTGTTGATTGCCTGTTATGGCGTCAGCGGACAACCAGCTGCCGCGCAACACTTGGATAGAAATTGAAATGGCCACGCTCTTCTTCCGTCCCGTCTGCTGTGTTCTGGCGGTCGTTGCCCTGCAAGGCTGCGGGTCGACCCGATACGTCAATTCGTCGTATTCGTTCGACAAGGTATCAAGCCCTACTGTCGCACTGTTTCCGGCCTCCTACGACGTGAGCCCGGCGGCATCAGATACCGTATTCACGATAGTCTTCGACGACCTCGGTATCGACTTCGAACTTCCGTCCCGCGTGCGATCGTCGATCGAGGCTGATTCGATTCTCGTCGGACTCGTCGACCGACTAACGAGCATCCACGAGAAGGAGCAAGACCTGAACGCGTTCTTCACCCCGGCGGAAATCGAGAAGATCATCGGAGCAACCGAGGGAGCGACGTTTCTCTATGTTCCGGCAGAGATCTCGGTGAAGGAGGGCCTTTACGGAATATTGGCAGGAAGGGCATCGTATCGACTTTACGATTCCGCTGACGGAACCCTGATCTTCGAGGATCGCGTAACGATCAACGTAACTCCAACCGGGGAGATTCGAATGGGAGGACTTTCCTCGAAAATGAAGATCGAATTCGGCGACAACCTGGACGTGACGAAATACAAGAATGCACGCCTGTGTCTAGCCGTGCTGGCGGACTTCGGTCGTCAGTCTCTCGAAGAAACGCTCAGCGAAAAAATCCCTTCAGCCATTCGAAAAGCCAAGCCAACTGGTTAACACCTCGCTTCACCGTCAAGACGACCAATCGGTGCATGCCGCTAATGGGATCCGAGCAACCGGCCGTCCGGCGCGGGAAACTGTAAATCCGCCTCGGCACAAATGCCTACAAGATCACCACAGCTTGCGTGACCGTTCCGGACTCGCCCCGAACCCGGCAGTAGTACAATCCCGGAGCGAGTGATTCGCCGTCGATCACAACATCACGTGTTACGGCGTCGCCGAGCATGTCATCGTACAACACCCGTACACGCCGACCGATGGCATCATACAACGCGACGCCGACGTGCTGCGCGTTGCGAACGCCGAAACGCAGGATTGCCCGATCGTTCGTCGGATTCGGATAGATCGGCGCGGCGAAGATTGCCTCAGTGGGCTCAAGCGAGACAAGAACCGTCTGCGAGTACGAAACAGATCCGTCACGAGCGGTGAGCCGCAGCCGAAGCCGATACGTGCCGGGAGTCATGTCCGGAATCGTGGCGGTGAAACCCTGCTCCCCGGTCGCTTCAGCGGCACCGACCCACGCGACGTCGACCCAGTTGTTGCGTGGATCATCGACCGGATCGTTCCACGATTCGTTCGCCTGCCCGGCGAGTGGTTTGTCTCCTTCCGATGCGGTACTGCGCTGAACTACAAATCCGACGATGTCGCCATCCACGTCCGCATCGTCCGCGCGCGCATCGGCGCTCGGTGCGCCCGACGAAGCGAGCCGCCAATTCAGAACGACGGAACCGCCATCAACGACAGCCGAAAAGGATTCCAGTAGGATCGGAAGCGCGCCGCTCGATTCATACGCCCCGATGTCGACTACCGAGCCGAACAGGCGCTCGTTTCCGTCAAGATCGATCGGAAGCGGCTCCGTCGTGTTACCGTCGCCGTCCAAATCAAGTGAGTCGGCCGGCAACCAGATCGACGATCCGGCATCGATTCCCGGCGAACTGTCGAGGAGGCGGAAGTCATCATCCAGGTTGCCCGAAATGCCATCCGCACCATCAACATCCGAAAACATCGGGTCATCCGAAAGATTCCCACCAAGGTCCGTCACACCGGGCGGAATGCCACCTTCGACAATTGAATTGCCGAACCCGACCGCACACGTCGTGTCAACAGCATTGCCCCAGATAACCGAATTCTCGTAGGTGCCGCACGGCAGCGGCCACGGGCCATACGGATTCGTGTTGTACGCAAAGGTCGCGTTCACCCATGTATTGGAGCCGGTGATCTTCTCGGAGTTGTTGACGTAGAGCACGTTCGACAGCGTCTGTCCGTCGAGCCGGTTGGGTCCGGCGTTGCCGATGAAGCGGAGGTTTGTGAGCGATGCTTTCCCGCGCACCTGAATCGGCGCGCGGTGATTGTTGTAGAACGTCACGTCCTCGAGACGACCTGCAAAGATGTCAAGGTCGGAGTACCATCCGTTGCCGTTTTCTTCCTCAAACAAGACGCGCCGGAAGGTCGGATACACCCCGTCGTCCGCGTGTACGTTTGAGTAGCCGCGTTGCGCGTTGGCGAAGTTCTCCCGAAACGTGACATCTTCGAAGAGCGGATTTCCGCTTCCACGCATCTGCACCGCGCCGTACCACGCGAAGCCGTAGTTGCCTTCGATCAAGACGTTCCGGAACTCCGGACTTCCATCCGTAATCAGGATTGCGCCGGCGGTGCCCGAGTTCGCCCGAAAGACGGACTGCTCGACCAGCGGGTCGCCGGCTGTCATCAGTCCGATACCGCCGAAGACCAGGATGACATCATCCGCAGTGGCGTAATTGTCGAATACCGTCAGATTGCGAAGGGTCGGCGAACCACCCTCGTTGTAGATCCCCGCGCCGAGGGTATGCCACACGTCGTCGCCGCCGCCGCGAGTCACCGTAAACCCATCAACGAGAGCCGATCTGGTGACGCCCGCCGTCGTCAGAACCGAGATGGACCGATTGCATTGCGGCGATGTGAGCTCACCCGTCAAGACCGTCTCGTGGTTTTCGATGTCGCGTTCGTCCAAAGCCGACTCGACTCCCGCGAACCCGCCGTAGAGCTGCACACCGTCCTTCATGGCGATTGATCGATAGCAGTCACCCGTTCCCATGTCGGCCGGGTAGCTTCCCTCGGCGACCCAGATCTGATCTCCGGCGTGTGCCGTCGCAATTGCCGTGGACGGATGCGTGTAGGCGTCGGTCCACGAGCGACCCGTGCGCGCGCCGGTGGCATCCGCGTCGACATAGATGACGCGCACGCCCGACGGGCACGCGTTCGGCACCAGGTCTGCTCCATCATTGTTGCAATCACCGTCCAGTGCGTTGCGCTCAAGTGTGATGGCCCCGCCAACGCCACCACCTGCGATCAGATCGAAGAGTCCGCAGCTACACATGGAAAGCGTGGAGTTGCGGGCGACCGTAACCGTGCCGCCGACGTATTCGATTGACTGGAGTCCATCTACGTTCGCGAGGACGGGATTGTCCGCGATATTCAAGTTGACATCAAGCGAATCCAACTGCGAAAGGGCGTCAACCTGTACGAGCGATTCGTTTTCGTAAATACTGAATCCTGAACCAATCCTTTGCAGGCTATCGAGTCCGTCAAGCGACCTGAGTGAGCGATTGCGCCCAACGAGCAGCACCCTGCCGATCGATCGGAGGTGTTCCAATCCCCGTAGATTCAAGAGGGCGTCGTTGCCGATAACCTCAACGGTGTAGGCCGCTTCCAGCGAACTCAGTCCGTCAAGTGCTTCAAGCACTGGATTTCCGTTAAGCGTTAGTTTTCCGGTCACGCTCGTGATGCCCGAGAGTCCAGCAAGGTTCCGGAGTGACTCGTTGCCCTGAAAAGCCAGATTGCCAACGGTGTTCAGCCCCGACAGCCCAGAGATATCCGACAAGGACGAATCCGAAGTTGCACTGAACGAATCGAGAACACGCAGACGCTCGAGACCCTCAAGGTTGACAAGCAGCGGCACATTCGAGAGCGATACTTTTGTTACTGATTCAAGTTTGGATAACGCAGCGAGGCTTGTGAGCTGCGGCTGTCGCTCAAGCAAGAGTGCCGACGCACTCGCCAACTTGCTGAATCCCGAGAGATCGATCAAACGAGTTTGACCAAGACGCAGACTCCCGTCAATCGACTCAAGCGCGGGAAAGTCGACCTCGGCGATCAGCGGATTGCCGGAGATGTACACCGCCCCATTGATTCGCTGGATCAATGGAAACGAGATCGACGCCAGGGATTCATTGTAGCGAACAGTGATTCCGTTGTAGTTGACAATCGGGTCCAGGCCGCCAATGTGGCGCAGTCCGCCGAGTCCGTGCAAGTCCCGAAGGTGGTAGTTGTCCTCTACGGTGACCATCCGCCCGATCGTCTCCAACCCAGAAAGACTATCCAGATTTTCGATACGGTAATTGCTTCGTATCGTCAGGTCTTCGCCGACCTGATTCAGCGAATTGAGACCATCGACAGATGTCAGCTGCTTGTTCTGATATATTGTAACACTCCGACCAACAACCGCGATACTGCCAACTCCGGACAGTGTCGCAAGCGAGTGATTCACCTCGATCACCAGGCTCCCGCCGACAGTGGTGAGCCCCGCAAGCGGCGTCAGGTCAACGATGTCCGTTCCGGAGATCCGAAGACTACCGGCCACCTCGCGACAACTCGAAGGAAACGCATCCACGTCGGACTGGGAAAGCAGCTCATAGTCGAGCTGCGGACAGCTTTGCGCGACCGCTGGAGACTGAAGCAAAATCGAAGAAGCGAACGCGACGACCAGAAACGTGACAGAAGATCTGCGCGCACACATAACCCCTCCTCCCCGGTACTGATCCAGCGCGATCCGCTCGATCACAGGCCGGTATTTATGCAACCAGCGATCAATTACACAAAATTTCCGTGGCGGACTGACGGGGAATGTCGGCAATTCCTGTGGGCGCAAACGTGCGGTTGCACGCCAATCCGCAGCAGGTAGTTGAGAACGAGCGGTTTGTGCGGCGCTACCGCAGCAGCACCACCGTTTTTGTCACCAATCCAGCTTCGGCGCGCATCCGGATCAGGTACACGCCATCCGCAAGGTCGGTTGCCGAGAAGGCATACTCGTGCTTGCCGGCAGCGAGGCGCGCATCAATAATCGAAACGACGCGCCTGCCGAGTACATCGTACACCCCGACGTTCACGTATTCGGTCTGCGGCAGATCGAAGTTGATGGTCGCACGATCGGAGAACGGATTCGGATAAGCCGAAAGCGAAACGGTCCGCTCGACGTCTGCCTCGTCCTCCGTCGCGACCAGCGTCGGCGTTGCGTAGATGTAGGTCGCGCCCGGACTCCACTGTCCGGAGCTGCGGCCCGGCGCCCCGACAATCGCCCAATCCGCATCGACGTCGACGTCCGCGCCGTATCGATCGTTCTGCACTCCGTCTGGCAGCGCGAGTCGCGTACGCAGCACCCAGCTGTTGCCGTCAAAGCGATAGAAGTAGGCGCTGCCACCGCTGTTCGGGAAGCGGGTGTCGGCCGGCGAGCCGACGATGAGGTAGTCGCCGGACACCGACACAGACGCACCGAAGTTCGCATACTCGTCGGGAACACTCGGAGCGAGACGTTGCGTGAGCGTCCACGTTCCGCTCACGTTTCGGAAGACGTACGCGGCGCCCGCATGAACAGCACCACCGACGGAGTCCCGGACGGCACCTACGACGATCGTGTTGCCATCTGTCGCGACGCTCGTTCCGAATCGCGCATCGACGATCTGATCCGTGCCCGCGGAGAGTTGCTGCGCTTGCGTCCAGGCCGATCCGTCGAATTCATACACGTAGGCCGCCCCTTCACGTGACGTCCCCGCGCTGATGCTGAACAGCGGATCGCCGACAACGATCACGTCGGGCGCGACGTCGACGGACGTGCCGAAGGCTGTTCCGGATGTCGCATCCGCAGCAGAGAGCGAGTCCTCGAGCGACCAGCTACTTCCGTTCCAGCGGAACACAAAGGCAAACTGGTTCAGCGCCTGCGGATCAAACGGATTCTGGTGATCTGTGTCGCCGGCGACCATCAGATCGCCCGACAACGAAACGTTGTTGCCGAACTGGTCCGGAAAGCTCTGCGGCGCGTTCGAGGCAAGCCGCACGTCCTCGATCCATTCGGAGCCATCGTAGTTGAAAAGCAGCGCCGCGCCCTTTGCTGTCGCCGGCGTGCCGATTGCGATCAGTCCACCGCTAAGATCGACGGAACCACCAATCTTGTTCCAGTAGATCGGATCGTTGGAGATGACGTTCTGCGAAAAGACCCAGTCGCTTCCGTCGAAGCGGTAGATGTCGATCGATCCGACGTCGCTATTGAAGACGGGGTGTCGGACCGGGGCGCCGCCGAGAATGACTGCCGTCGTGCCTTCGATCGCGACATCGCCACCGAAGGAGAAGTTGGCGATTCGTTGCGGCCAGAGCTCGTATCCAGGCTGCGCAAAGGCGGAGGACGTTGAGAGACCAGACAGGACGAGCGTTGCGACCAGTCGCACCGCGTACCGGAAACGTGCTTCCATTTCAATTCCTCGAAATATGTGGAGACAGAATTGGGGAAGTGCACATCAGCCTCCGCACGTATCGAGAAGGTAGCCAACGCGTCCTGCCGTGTCAAATTGATGGGACGCCTAGCGTACGACCAGAATCTGCCGCGAATAAATCCGGTCGCCGGCGCGCATGACGAGCAAGTACGCGCCCGATCGAAGGTCGGCTCCATCGATCGTAACCTCTGTCAATCCCGCTGGTATCTGTCCCGACAAGACACTTCGCACGCGACGGCCGAGAAGGTCGAACAATTCCAGCCGTACCTCACCGGTCGCGGCGAGCCGAAGTCCAACCGTCGTCTGCTCGTGGAACGGATTGGGATAATTGGGAAGTAACGCCGTGTCGTCAACCATCGGCGCGTCGTGTTCGACGGCAACACCCGTACCGGTGAGGAAGGTCCGCGTTTCCGACCAATCGCTCGAACCGACTACGTTCGTCGCACGCACGTGCCAGTAGTACGTGGTGAGCGGCGCCAGCGGCGAGGCAACCACGATGGAATCGCCATCGATAGAATCCTGCGAGAACACCGTCGAGGAAAAATCGGACGCCGTCGACACCTCGACGCCGAACGAGTTCGATCCACCTGCGGAAGTCCAGCGCAGCCATGGCTGAATAGACGCATTCGTCGCGCCGTCGACCGGATCGATTGGTGTCGGAATAAGCGGCAGCCCCGACATCGCCAGTGCAAAATCCCCGAACGTCCCGGCGTCAGCGCCGCAGAGATAGTCTGCCGCGTCCACCGATTGCACGGTTGTATCCGTCGGCTTCCAGGCGCCGTCGGTCAGCGGACTCCTGTGTACGAGCACGACGTCGGACGTCGACACGGTCGAGACACTCGCCGGTATACACACATCCACCGATGATCCGTCGCCAAGCTCATCCGCCACGATCGACCAGTATCCACCGACGATCTGGACCGGCAAAATCGAAACCGCTCCGGGCGACATCGCTGACTCGTCCTTGAACAAACTGCCCGAAGGGTTCTCCGTGTGTCGCGCAACGTATACTGTTGTCGAGGCGGCGATCGCTCCCGACTTCGCAGCCTGACTCCCCGATGCGTCAAGCGTGACGAGGACATCCTTCACCTTCGTCCGCACGTTGTTATCAACTGCGGCTGACTCCACATCGAGCCCGGAGATTCCGTTCACGCAGTTTCCAAATTCGCTTGTGTTACCATCGGTGTCAGTGATCGTGGCCGTATAGTAGGGTGCCCCCGGGATCCGCGCGACACGAATGATCTGCGCCGTCTCATCCGCGGGCAACGAGATAAAGGATGTGGTGACCGGGTTTCGTGCATCACCTGAATAGCCGCGACACGCCTCATCCGCCGCGAACGAAAGCTGGAAGCTTCGGGGAGCCGCCGCTTGATCACCCACCCACACCACCGTCAGGTCCGTATTATGATCGTCGACAATATCTCCGCCGAGAATGACCGGATAGTTCAGCGCCGTGTTCGTGCCCGAATCATTATCCCGATCGTCGTTGGCGTTTTCACCGTCGCCGAAAATGACAGATGCGCTGTTCGTGAGATCGATCGCGAGTCCGCCGTTCGAAAAAATGACATTGCCGATGGCAGTGTTTCCGCTGCCATACGATGGCGGACCATTGATCAGTTCGGCACCCGGAGCGATCAGGATCCCCGCGCCGCGATTGTTGGCAACAACGTTTGCCCTGACTGCAGATCCGTCACCTACGTGCACGTCCGAACCGCCGCCCGCCACTGCCACGCCGTTTCCACCATTTCCAATTTTTGCGAGTCCGGGGCCCATGCCGATCATGTTTCCCTCTATTCGAACGCCATCCCCATGCAACGTCGTCCATCCGCCGCTCTCACTCAATGCTGCTGTTCGAACACCGTCGCCGGCATTACCGCCAATCAGGTTGCACGACCCGTCACACTGAAACACGTCCGCAAAGCTGGATCCGCCCACCAGAACACCATCTGCGATAACCGAAACGCCGGCGCCTCCGTTGCCGACGGCGAATGCACCGCTCACGTCCGTACCAATGTAGTTTCCCTCGATCCGCGTATCCGAGGATGCGTCGGTGCCGACTACAACGCCGTCGTTCTCGTTTCCCGAGATCACGTTGCAGGGATCGTCACACGCGGCATCAGTCTTTTCGCCACCAATCAGGGCGCCGCCGGTCTTTACAAAAATTCCGACACCATTGGGCACGCGTGTCGTTCCGGATCGATCGATGCCGATGTTGTTGTTCGCAACGACGGCCGTCGCTGACCCGTTCTCGATTCGAATGCCTTCGACGACATTCCCGGAGATCACATTGCCGACTATCCGGGTTCGCACCCCCCTGTCGTGGATGCCGATGGCGTTTGGCTTCGACGCGAGTCCATCGGTTCCGATGAAGTTGGACTGAACAACGACGTCCGCACTGCCATCGATAAGGACGCCGGCCTCTTCGGCAGCCTCGAGTTCGGTCGATCGTCCGTAGATGAAGTTACCATACGTGGCGTCGTCGCCGCCGACTACAATGTCGCCGCCGCTGTTCAGGATAATCCGACTCTGCTCGCCGGTCTCGGTTGTCTGATTCGTGATTCCATTGCCGCGGATCCAGGAGTTGGTGACGTCGGTAAACTCGATGCCGTCCTCCACGAGATTACCACCGTTCGTTCCGGTCGTTGTTGTAGCAGCACCGATCTCAACGAGCGTGACGTTCTCCGCACGGATGCCGGCCCTCGCATTCTCCTTCGTGCGATTTCCCCAGACATGGACGTTGGGGTCGACGAGAAGCTCCTTCCCATCGCCGAGGATGTAGATGCCGGCCTTGAGATTACCCTCGAGCAGGTTTCCCATCGTCTCGGCGTACCCGCCGATCTCGGGGTCGAGCAGGAGCGAAGCGTCGAGATAGATCCCCGCATCCACGTTATTGCGCACGTCGTTGCCGAAGACCATCGGGTTCTTCTGAGCGCCGTCAAGCCGGATGCCGGCACCTCGATTCCATGACACGACGTTTCCGAGACCCGTCCCTTCACTGTCCGGTCCGTTGGTCGCACCGCCAATGATCGTTGTGTCGGCATATGTCACGTAAATGCCATCTCCGTGATTCGGATGGGCCTCGGAACCGATCGTGTTCGACTCGATCCGGTTTCGCACACCGCCGACAACTTCGACACCGTTCACGGCCGATCCCAGTACGATATTCCCCTGCCCGAGTCCGCCGACGACGTTGCGATCACCCTCGATGCTGATCCCGTTGCCGTTGCCGAGACCGTCAGGATCTCCGTTCAAATCGGTGCGCTCCCAGTCGGTACCGATGAGGCATCCCGAGACGGTGTTGTTGTTGCCCAGGATATCGATTGCGACCACCGGGAATCCTGTGAACGACAGTCCCGAAACGCTGACATCGTTCGTTTCGATCGCAAGGCCCGTTTGATTCAGGAGCGCAGATCCGTCAAGACGGATGGTGCCGTTTGGCTGGCTCTCGCCGCGGATTGAAACGGGCTCGGTGACCTTCGGCAGCCCGGTCGACGGGACGGCGATGACGACGTTCTCCCCATCGCCGGGAATGTCGAAGCGGATGATGTCGCGGCGCGGGTCCGCATTTGCCTCGTCGATCGCCGCGATGAGCGTACACTCCGGTTCTTCGTTTCCGTCGCGGTCGATCGTCGATCCGGTATCACAGCGTCCGTCACCGACGTCTGCATCGCCGGCTTCGCCGACGGAGTTCACAACCAGATCCTCGGCGCCCGGCCCGATCCAGTCGAGCAGGAAGAAGCCGGCTATCAGCGGTGTGTCGCCGCTGCCATCCGGATTCGTCCGACGGGTGTCGGCGCTCGTCGGACTAACGGACGCGACGTATGCGATCGACGCAGCGTCCGGCGCATAGAACGCGGCAAGCGGCACGTTATTGTCGCGAGGGGGAACAACGGGAGCGACCGTACCGCTGAGCGTTGTTTTGTAGATGCCGAAAGTCGTTGGCGAGGCTGATAGATCCGTCCGTGTAAACAAAAGCTCGGACGCATCCGGCGACCAGGCCGGCGCGGAATCGAGAAAGCTGGTAGCCG
>JAGQWL010000327.1 GCA_020437385.1 Bacteroidota bacterium | reverse complement strand
CTCGGCGTTGGCCGTACCGGTGGCGCCATGACGAACGGATCCGGCGACTTCGTCATTGCATTCTCGACGGACCGCGAGCAGGCAGGCCGTGTTGACGATGGTGCATTGTCGCCGGTGTTTCAGGCTGTGGCTGAGGCCACCGAGGAAGCCATCTACAATTCGCTGTTCAAGGCGACGACCGTGGTCGGTCACCGTGGAACGGTTGAGGCAATCGATATCGAGGCAGTTACGGCAATCCTACGGAAGTACGGCGCAATTGATTGAAGTCGCTAGCCGTGTTACCGGCAGGCGCGCGCGGCTGGCACTGGTACTGGGTCCGATACCGTATAGGGCCCGGTGGGCACCCGGCGCGCCGACCGATTCAGCAACAAGTGAATACGTCGCCAGGTGTTGATACTTATGATAACTATTCTTATCATAAGTACGAATAATGGTAGAAAGAAGCCACTTGAAAATCGTCCAGCCGCCTCAAATCCCCGGATGACTGACTCAAAGGTCCTCGTTCGTGCATCGCCTTTTCTCGATCGGCTATCGTCGCCTGATGCGAATCTGCTTCCTGCGTTCCTGCATCGTTTTGACCGGGAGCAAACGCGACGCGCCTATCGGAACGACATCAGCCAGTTCTTCGGTTCCGAATTCGTATCAACTGAGATGGTCCGGGCCGTAACGTTCCTTCACGTAAACGAGCACATCGCGCAGCTCGAAGATTCCGGTGCGCGGGCATCTACGATCAAGCGGCGCGTGTCTGCGATCCGCGGCTTCTTTGATTGGCTCGAAGCGCTGGAACTCGTCGACCGCAATCCGGCTCACAAGCAACTCATCCGGCGGGTCCGTTCGGCGTCTTCCCGGGATCAGGTCGTCGTGTTTCTGACGGCTGAGCAGGCAGCGAACCTGTTGGCAGCTGCTGATGACGGATCAAAATGTGCGACGCGTAACGTCGCACTCGTCGAAACGCTCCTGCACTGCGTATTGCGCCGCTCAGAAGCGGCGGCGATGAACTACGATCACATTCGACCGTTGGGCCGTTATTGGGTGCTCGACCTGCCGGCAACTAAAGGTGGTGCGAACCAATACGTGAAGATCCCCGAGCACGTAGTGGAATCCATTGAAGCTGTGCGCCACTTCTATGGACACCAGTCCGGTGCAATCTGGCGCTCGTTGAGCCGGAACAACAGTGCCGGGCGTCGTCTGTCAGCCCACTCCATCTATCAGATCGTCAAGGGGCTTGCTGAACGTGCGGCAATTCCGTTTGCAATCGGTGCGCACACGTTACGACACACCGGCTGTACCCTTGCGATCGAGTCTGGCGCATCACTTCAGCAAGTCAAGGAGCACGCTCGACACAAGAATGTAGAAACGACCATGGTGTATATTCACCAACGTGACCGACTGGCAAATAGTGCGGCAGACTTCATATCGCTGCCCGATGCCGAGTCGCGTGTCTCGTCTCGCGGAGATAATGAATCCGGGCGCCGCAGCGGGGCTCGGAGCCGTTCCACCAAACAAAAGAGTTAGTAGAATCGCTATGCCTGTTCGTGAGATTTCGGTTTCGGAATTGCAGAAGCTCCGATCCGGAGGTTCTGATGTTTTTGTGCTTGACGTTCGCAGTCGCGACGAATATGACTACGCGAATATTGGCCCAGACTTGCTGGTGCCTCTCGACGAACTTGTTGACCGAATGCCGGAACTGTCGCCGCATGAAAACGCTCACGTGGTGGTGATGTGTCGATCTGGCGCTCGTTCGGCTCAAGCCTGCAACTACTTGATGCAGCAGGGCTTCTCCAACGTTTCGAACCTCAGAGGCGGTATTCGGGCCTGGAGTGTTGAAGTTGATCCGAAGGTCCCTCTGTATTGAAGCACCTCCGGCAGATGACCCGGATACCGCTGATAACAGGTCCGACTGCTGTTGGTAAGACAGGCGTTGCCATAGCGCTTGCGAAGAGGCTCGACGCGGAGATCATTTCGGCGGACTCACGGCAAATCTACCGTGACTTGTCTGTTGGTACGGCAAAGCCGGACGTGCTCGAAATGGACGGCGTTCCGCATCACTTCATCGACGAGCTTGGTCTTCCGGACATTGTGTCGGCCGGCTGGTTCGAGCGCCAGGCCAATCGTCGCATCCAGGAGATTCGCGATCGCGGTCGCAACGTCGTCGTTGTGGGCGGCTCGACGCTCTACGTGCATGCACTTGTAGCCGGACTGCCTGACATACCTGATGTCGATCGCAACATTGTTGAACG